>DASWRM010000010.1 GCA_036403155.1 Gaiellales bacterium
CGATCGCCGAGCACAAGAAGGAGCCGGAGTGGATGCGCAAGTTCCGGCACCGCTCGCTCGACTACTTCTTCGCGCGGCCGATGCCGCAGTGGGGCGGGAACCTGAACGAGATCGACTTCGAGAACATCTACTACTACATCAAGCCGACCGAGAAGCAGGCCGACTCGTGGGAGGACCTGCCCGCCGAGATCAAGGACACCTGGGACAAGCTCGGGATCCCCGAGGCCGAGAAGAACTACCTGGCCGGCGTCGGCGCGCAGTACGAGTCCGAGGTCGTGTACCACAAGCTCCAGGAGCACCTGACCGCGCAGGGCGTGATCTTCCTGGACATGGACACGGCGCTGCGCGAGCACGAGGACATCGTCAAGCAGCACATGGGGACGATCATCCCGCAGAACGACAACAAGTTCGCGGCGCTGAACTCCGCGGTCTGGTCGGGCGGCTCGTTCATCTACGTGCCGCCGGGCGTGAAGATCGAGATGCCGCTCCAGGCCTACTTCCGCATCAACGCCGAGAACATGGGTCAGTTCGAGCGCACGCTGATCATCGTCGACGAGGGCGCGTACGTGCACTACGTCGAGGGCTGCACGGCGCCGATCTACTCGACCGATTCGCTGCACTCGGCCGTGGTCGAGATCCACGTCGCCGAGGGCGGGCGGTGCCGCTACACGACCATCCAGAACTGGTCGACGAACGTCTACAACCTCGTCACCAAGCGCGCCGTCGCCGAGCGGAACGCCACCATGGAGTGGGTCGACGGCAACCTCGGCTCGCAGATCACCATGAAGTATCCGGCCGTGATCCTGAATGGTGAGGGCGCCCACGGCGAGGTGCTGTCGATCGCATTCGCCGGCAAGGGCCAGCACCAGGACGCGGGCGGAAAGATCACGCATGCCGCGCCCAACACCAGCTCGGTCATCACGTCCAAGTCGATCTCGAAGGACGGCGGGCGAAGCTCGTACCGCGGTCTGCTGCAGGTCAACGAGGGCGCGGTCGGCTCGAAGTCCAAGGTGGTCTGCGACGCGCTGATCATCGACGAGGACAGCCGCACCGACACCTATCCGTACATCAACATCGACGAGAACGACGTCGACATCGGGCACGAGGCGACCGTCTCGAAGATCGGTGAGGAGCAGCTGTTCTACCTGATGAGCCGCGGGCTGTCCGAGGAGGAGGCCGCCGCGATGATCGTCTCTGGCTTCGTCGAGCCGATCACCAAGGAGCTGCCGCTCGAGTATGCGGTCGAGCTGAACCGGCTGATCCAGCTGCAGATGGAGGGCTCAGTCGGATGACCCGGACGGTGTCCGAGCCCGCCTGGCTGGCCGGCCGGCGGGCGGCGGCGCGTGAGCGCTACGCCGAGCTGCCGGTTCCGACCAATCGGGAGGAGGCGTGGCGCTACACCAGCCTGCGGGGGTTCGACCCGGACGTGTACGAGGTGCAGGATGCCGGGCTCCAGCTGACCGAGGCGGAGCTTCCCGAAGGCGTCGTGTTCGGCAGCCTTGCGGAGCTGGCGGCCGAACGCCCGGAGCTGGTCGAGCGGCACTACGGCACGGTCGTCGGCTCGGACGAGAAGTTCGCGGCTGGCAATGGATCAGCCTGGCTGGACGGCGCGTTCCTGTACGTGCCGGAGAACGTCGAGGTGACCACTCCGCTGCTGGCGACCATGCAGGTGGCCGGCGATGGGCAGGCGCTCGTTCACCGCACGCTGGTCGTGCTCGAGCGAAATGCACGCGCGACGTTCGCGGAGGACTACTCCTCGACGGCCGCCGGCTACGTGAACACGGTGGTCGAGCTCGTCGTCGGCGACGGCGCCCGGCTGGAGTACGTGACCACCCAGCGGCATCACCCCGGGACGCGCCAGTTCGGCACGCACAGAGCGACGATTGGGCGTGACGGCGAGATCGACTGGGTGGTGCTCGGCCTCGGCGGCACGCGGGCGAAGTCGCGGATCGAGAGCTACCTGGCCGCGCCGGGGGCGACGGCGAAGGTGACCGGCGCGTACTTCCTCACGGGCAGCGAGCATGCCGACTTCGACACGACGCAGGAGCACGCCGCCCCGAACACGACATCGGATCTGTTCTTCAAGGGTGTGCTGGCCGATCACGCGCGCGCCGTGTGGCGAGGCGTCATCCGGGTCGACAAGGGCGCACAGAAGACGGATGCCTATCAGGAGAACCGCAACCTCCTGCTGTCGCATGACGCCCGTGCCGACTCGATTCCCGGTCTCGAGATCGAGGCCAACGACGTGCGGTGCACCCACGGCGCGACCATCGGCCAGATCGACAAGCTGCAGCTGTTCTACCTGATGAGCCGCGGGCTCACACGTGGCGACGCCGAGCAGCTGATCGTGCGCGGCTTCTTCCAGCCGATTCTCGACCGGATCAACTCCGGCGAGGTGCGCGACACGCTGACCGCAGAGCTGGAGGCTCGGATGGCCTCGAGCGCGGGGCGCTGACCGACACCGCCGCGCACCCCGACCCGCTCGCGGGCGTGGTCGCGCCGCTCGCAGACGAGCTCGCGCACCTGCGCCCCGGCGGAGCGGAGGTGATCGACGTCCACACGCACCTGGGCCTGGACGAGGACGGGATGTCGCTCGACCCGGCCGGGCTGATCGCAATGCTCGACGCGGCCGATGCCGGGAGGGCCGTCACGTTCCCGCTCCACGACCCCGAGCGCGATCCCGCCTACCGTGTCCCGAACGACCGCGTGCTGGCGTGGGCTGCCGAGAGCGGCGGGCGGTTGATCCCGCTGTGCCGGCTCGACCCCCAGCAGAGCCCGGTGGCCGAGGCGGAGCGATGCCTCGCGAAGGGTGCCCGGGGCATCAAGCTGCACCCTCGGGCCCAGGCGTTCGGGCTCACGGGACTGTGCGAGCCGATCTTCGCGCTCGCCGAAGAGGCCGGCGTCCCCATTCTGATTCACGCCGGCCGTGGCCTTCCGGAGGCATTCGGCCGCGAGCTGGTGGAGCTCGGCCAGCGCCACCCCGGGGCGCCGTTGATCATGGCGCACGTCGGCGTGGCCGACCAGGGAACGCTCGCCGACGGGCTGCGCGGCCATCCCGCCGCGGTGTTCGACACCTCGTGGATGAACGTGCTGGACACCATGGCGCTGTTCGCGCGCGTGCCGGCCGAGCGAATCGTGTTCGGCTCGGATCCACCGTACGGGCGGACGTTCGTCGGCCTCTTCCTGATCCTCCGCGTGCTCGCGTGCCTGGGCGTGGACGCGGACACGCGGCGCCATGTCGTCGGCGACGGAACGGCGCGGCTGCTTGCCGGAGAGCCGCTGGCCGCGCCGTCTGCGCCGCGCGCGGCGCAGCAGCTGCACCTGGACGCGAAGCTCGCACGCCTGCACGCCAACCTGATGCTCGTGCTCGGAGCGGTGCTGGCCGGGGCGCCGGACCGCGCCCGGGACATGGTGTGGCTGTCGCAGATGACGTGCCGCGACCCCGATCCCGGTCCGGCCGGTGCCGCGCTCGAGCGGATCGCCCCGCTGCTCGACGCCTGCCACGCCGCCCTGCTCGAGCATCCCGACCAGCCGCGGCTGGCGGGTCCGCCGCTCGTGCTGGCGATGGCGATCGCGGCCACCGAGGTGTCGCAGTCCGCCGACCCCCGATGAAGGGGGTCAAACCCCTGCGACGGGCGCTGTGGCGACGCTGCCACCACTTTGCGACGAACGCCGGGATGGTTGGGCGGCACCAATCATTGGAGTCAAACCCCTCATGAGTGGGTGGGGGGAATCGACACGCGGGCGTGAGCGATCGTTGCGTCCCTGCGGCCGGCCCGTTCGACGTGGGAAGCGCTTCCCGGCCGCATCTACACTGCGGGAATGGCCGTCACCGAGTTCACCACACCGCTCGATCTGGAAGCGATCCGTGCCGACTTCCCGATCCTGAAGACGACCGTGAACGGCAAGCGGCTGGTGTTCCTCGACTCGGCCGCGTCCAGCCAGAAGCCGCGTCAGGTGATCGACACGCTCGTCGACGTCTACGAAACCTCGTACGCGAACGTCCACCGCGGGGTGTACCACCTCGGCGCGGTTGCCACGGAGCGCTACGAGGGGGCCCGCGACATCATGGCGCGGTTCGTCAACGCGTCCAGCCGCAGCGAGGTGGTGTTCGTGCGCGAGGCGACCGAGGCGTTGAACCTGGTCGCCTACGCCTACGGCCGGACGTTCGTCAAGGAGGGCGACGCGATCGTCGCCACCGAGATGGAGCACCACTCGAACCTGGTGCCATGGCAGTACCTCGCACAGCAGACCGGCGCGACGCTCCACTACCTGCGCATGACCGACGACGGACGGCTCGATCCCGAGTCGCTCCATCGGCTGGACGACGTCGAGAACGTCAAGCTGGTCACCGCTGGCCACGTCTCGAACTCGCTGGGCACGATCAACGACATCCCCGCGCTCGCCGACTGGGCGCACGCGCGCGATGCGGTGCTCGTCGTCGACGGCGCGCAGGCGGCGCCGCACCGGCCGGTCGACGTCCGGGCGCTCGGCTGCGACTTCTACGCGATCTCCGGCCACAAGATGTGCGGCCCGGGCGCGGGCATCCTGTGGGGGCGTGAGGAGCTGCTCGACCGCATGCCGCCGTTCCTGACCGGCGGCGAGATGATCCGCACCGTCCAGCTCGAGCGCACGACGTGGAACGACCTGCCATGGAAGTTCGAGGCCGGTACGCCGGCGATCGCCGAGTCGATCGCGCTCGGCGCCGCTGCCGAGTATCTCCAGGGCATCGGGCTCGAGGCGATCGAGGCGCACGAGCATGCGCTGGTCGCGTACGCGTACGAGGTGCTCGAGGGCATCGACGGCGTCACGCAGTACGGGCCCAAGCCGCCCGACCGGGCCGGCATCCTCAGCTTCAACGTCGGCGACATCCACCCCCACGACGTGGCCCAGGTGCTCGACGCCGAGGGCATCGCCGTCCGGGCCGGCCACCACTGCACCCAGCCGCTGATGCGGCGCTTCGATCTGACCGCCACCACACGCGCCAGTGTGTACCTCTACAACGGGCGCGACGACGTCGACGCGCTCGCCGAGGGCATCGACAAGGTCAAGCGCACCTTCGGCGTCTGACCGGTCTGAGGCCCGCCGAGCGCCCACCGGTACACTTCCTGTGATGGACGACTTCTACCGAGAGAACATTCTCGACCATTACAAGAACCCGCGGAACCACGGCCACGTCGAGCACCCGACGGCGACCGCCGAGGGCGTCAACCCGCTCTGCGGTGACGAGCTTGCGGTGGAGCTGGAGGTGCAGGACGGCGTCGTCACCGACATCCGCTACAACGGCCGCGGCTGCGCGATCAGCCAGGCGGCCGCGTCGATGCTGTCCGACGTCGTCAAGGGCAAGCGCGTCGAGGACCTCGCCGGCATCGGCAAGGAAGACGTGCTCGAGGAGCTCGGAATCCCGCTCACCCCGATCCGGCTGAAGTGCGCGATGCTGTCGGTCGGCGTGCTCAAGGTCGCTCTCAGCGAGCTGACCGGAGATGCGCTGCCCGACGAGTGGGCCGACCCCTCCACCGGGATCGAGTGGAAGTCCGCGTAGCCGCCGAGGGGGAGATCCCCGACGGTGGCGTCAAGATCGTCCAGGCAGGCTCGCTGTTCCTCGGCGTCTACCTGATCGACGGCGCGTACTACGCCATCGAGGACCGGTGCAGCCACGACGACGGCCCGCTCTGCGAGGGCGACCGCGAGGGCTTCTGCGTCGAGTGTCCACGCCACGGGGCGAGGTTCGATCTCCGCACCGGCGATGCGTTGTCGCTCCCGGCAACCCAGGGCGTCGACGTCTATCCGGTCTCCGTTCGCGGCGGCGAGGTCTTCGTCGACGCTTGACCGCGTGAACTAGGATGGCGCCATGGAGTCGCTGTCCGAGGCCACGCAGGAGTACCTCGAGAGCATCTACTGGCTCTATGAGGCGGGCATCGAACGGACGCAGGCCAACCTCGCCCGCGCGCTCCAGGTCTCACAGCCCTCGGCGAGCGAGATGCTCAAGCGGATGGTCGACGACGGGCTGGTCAGGCGCGACGAGCAGAAGCTGATCCACTTCACGGATCGCGGCCGCGAGGTGGCGGAGCGGATCGTCGCGCGCCACCGGTTGGTGGAGGCGTATCTGGTGAAGGTGATGGGGATCCCGTGGGACGACGTCCACGAGGAGGCGCATGCGATGGAGCACTCCATCTCCCCGCGCCTCGAGGCGAAGATGCTCGAGATGATCGGCGACGTCAAGACGTGCCCGCACGGCCATCCCATCGGCGACTATCCACGCGAGCCTGGCGAACCGCTGCCGGCGGTTCCGAGTGGCAGCACGGTGGTCGTCCTGCGGCTCGAGAACGAGGCCGAGGAGATGCTGCACTACATGAAGCGCAGCAGCATCGAGCCGGGATTCCGGTACACCGTCGGCGAGCGGCGCGGCGAGGGCGACGAGGCCGAAACGGAGCTCGTTGCCGAATCAGGCGACAGTGCCTGGGTGCAGGACGCGCTCGCCCGGACGGTGTCCGTACGGGTGGAGGAGCGCGGCGACGGCGCGGTGTCGGCGCTCGGCGCGGCGGCTGCGGAGCTGCAGCTGGTCGGGCCGGACCGCTGGGGGATGTAGCCCGCCTGCTTAACGCACTGAGGGCGCGCCGGGTACCCGGCGCGCCCTCAGACGGCGTATCGCGTGGATTAGGTAGCGGCGATTGCGTGCCTGCTCACCCCGAGGGTGGCGGCGGCTGTCCCAACGCCGGCTGTCGCGATTCCCCGTAGGTCCAGGGACTCGCCTCTACCCGCGAGCACCTCCACTCGCCCGTCTTGAACCATCCAACAAGTCGGACCACCTCCTTTCCGTGGTGATTCGAGTGTAGCAACGGTGCTCGACGCCGCCAAGAATCCGTCAGCGGGTGTACGCCTCGGCGATCGAGGCGGGCTCGATCCCGAGCTGCGACCGCATGGCGCCGAGCTCGCACTCCGTCCCGGCGAGCAGCATCACGATCTGCTCCTTCGTCACCTTCAGCGGCGGCGGGAGGTGTCGCAGCACGACGGTCTGGGCCTTCACCAGCCCGGCCGGCGCGTGCAGCTTCCGCCGCGGCGCCCGGCCCGTCACCCGCGCCAGCTCGTCCAGCAGCTCGTCGAAGGTGAACGCCTGCGGCCCGCCCAGCGGTATCACCGCGCCGGCCGTCTCGGGCCGCTCCAGCGCGCGCACGAACGCGGTTGCCACGTCGCCCACCCAGACCGGCTGGTGGCGGTAGCGGCCGTTCCCGATCACCGGGGCGACCGGCAGCTTGATCAGGCTCTCGAATGCCTTCAGCGCGCCGCCGTTGCGGCCGAACACGAAGCTCGGCTCCATCGCCGTCCAGTCGAGGCCGCTCTCCATGACCGCGCGCTTGCCCTCGTACTTCGTCCCCCAGTAGCGCGTCAGCGGCGCATGCTCCTCACTGACGCCGAGCGCGCTCATGTGGAGGATCCGACGGATCCCGTTCGCCTTCGCGGCCTCCACCGCGTTTCGCGGCCCGCCCGCGTTGACCGCGTGGAACTCCGCATCCGACCCGTCCAGGATGGCGACCAGGTGGACGATCGCCTCGCACCCGGCTGCCGCCGATATGAACGACCCCGCGTCGGTGACGTCGCCTTCCACGTGCTCCACGCCGCTCGATGGCGTTGCGTGCGGGCGACGCACCAGCGCGCGGACATCGTGTCCGGCGGAGACGAGGGACGCCACCACCTCGCGGCCGACGTATCCGCTGCCGCCCGTGACGAGGACCTTCACGGGCGCTCGGCGAAGTTGAGGTAGTAGCGGCTTGGTGTCGGCTCCGCCTGTCCCTGGTACTTGCTGCCCAGCGTGCCCGAGCCGTACGGGTTGTCGGCGGGCGTCGTCAGCGTCATGAAGCTGAGCTGGGCGATCCGCATGCCGGGGTAGACGGTGATCGGCAGGTTCGCGACGTTCGCCAGCTCGAGCGTGATGTGGCCGTCGAACCCGGCGTCGATCACGCCCGCCGTCTGGTGCACGACCAGCCCCAGCCGGCCGAGCGAGCTCTTGCCGTCGAGCGTCGCGACGATGTCGTCGGGCAGCGCGACGCGTTGTGCCACGACGCCGAGCACGAACTCGCCGGGGTGCAGGATGAAGGGCTCGTCGGGACCGACGCGCACGAGCTCCGTGAGGTCCTCCATCTCCCGCTTTACGTCGATATAGGGATACCGGGCGTTTCGGAACACCCGGAAGCTGTCCCCGACCGTTACGTCGACGCTGCACGGCTGCACCATCGCGTCGTCGAACGGGTCGATCACCAGCCTGCCGGCTGCGATCTCCTCGCGGATCGAGTGGTCGGAGAGCACCATCAAGCGGGGATTCTACGCACACCTTCAGCGAAGCCCCGGGCACTGGTATCCTCTAAAAGTTTGCGGCCGGTGGATCCACCCCGGCCCGATGGAGGGAGGCCGTATGGCGAAGACGATCGACCTGCGCACCGAGGTGCCCGGGCCCACGTCGCGCGTGATCCTGGCCCGCAAGGAGCGGGTGATCGCCGATGCGAAGAGCATCTACCTGCCGATCGTGATCGACCACGCCCACGGCGCGGCGGTCACCGACGTCGACGGGAACACCTTCCTCGACTGGACGGGCGGGATCGGCTGCCTCAACGTCGGGCACACCAACGAAGCCGTTTCCGCCGCCCTCCACGCCCAGGTCGACCGCTTCCTGCACACGGACTTCACGATGGTGCCGTACGAGTCGTACATCGAGCTGGCGGAGCGGCTGCTCGATCGCACCCCGATCGCCGGGCCGAAGAAGGCCGCGTTCTTCAACTCCGGGGCCGAGGCGGTCGAGAACGCGGTCAAGTTCGCGAAGCTCGCGACCGGCCGGTCGGCCGTGATCTGCTTCGACCGCGCGTTCCACGGCCGCACGCAGATGGCCATGTCGCTGACCTCCAAGCAGCACCCCTACAAGGCCGGCCTCGGGCCCTTCGTGCCCGAGGTCTACCGCGCCCCCTATCCCTACCCCTACCGTGACGACGTGGCCGACCCGGCCGAGCACGCGCTCGACGCGCTGCGCGACATGTTCGTCACCCACGTCGCCGCCGAGAACGTCGCTGCGATCATCTTCGAGCCGGTCCAGGGCGAGGGCGGGTTCGTCGTGCCGCCTGCCGAGTGGGTGCAGGGGCTGCGGCAGATCGCCGACGAGCACGGCATCGTGCTGATCGCCGACGAGGTGCAGTCGGGTATGGGCCGCACCGGCCGGATGTTCGCAATCGAGCACTTCGGCGTGGAGCCCGACCTGATCACGATCGCGAAGTCGATGGCGGCCGGCGTCCCGATCTCGGGCGTGCTGGGCAAGGCCGCGGTGATCGACGCCGCCGGCGACTCGACCATCGGCGGCACCTATGTCGGCTCGCCGCTGGGGTGCGTCGCGGGCATCGCCGTGCTCGACGAGATCGAGCAGCGTGACCTGCTCGGCCGCGGCCGGGCGATCGGCGAGCGCATGCGCGCGCGCTTCGAGGCCGTGCAGGCGCGGCATCCGCGCCTGGGCGACGTCCGGGGGCTGGGGCCGATGCTCGCCGTGGAGTTCGTCCGCGACCCGGCCACGAGGACGCCCACCCCGGAGGTGGCCACGGCCGTCGCCGAGGCCGCGATGCACCGCGGCCTGTTGATCCTGAAGGCCGGCATCTACGGCAACTGCCTGCGCGTGCTGGTCAGCCTGGTCGCGACCGACGCGCAGATCGACGAGTCGCTCGACGTCTTCGATGAGGCGGTCGATTCGGTGCTTGCCGAGACGCCGGCCATGCGGGCGACCGGGCGCTGACGACGCGCTTGCGACCGTTGCACCCGTAAAGACCTTGTAAGAACCGGTCGATACCGGTCTCGCGTGCTCTAGCATCGCGCTCAGCACCGCCTTGGAGGGAGGGAGAAACCACTGAAGGCGAAGCTCACCGTATGCTTGCTCGGGGTCGTTCTGCTCGCGGCACTGCCGGCGCCCGCGCTCGGGTTCTCGGCGGCCACGTGGCGGCACGCCCTGCTGCACCGGATCAACCATTACCGCCACTCGCACGGGCTGCACCGCCTTACGTCGGGGCCGCGGCTGCACCGCGCGGCGACCGCGCACAGCCTCAACATGGCCACGCACCACATGCTCAGCCACAGCTCGTGGTCGGGCACGGACTGGCTGACGCGGATCCGGGCGTACGGGTTCAAGGGCGACTGGGCGGGCGAGAACCTGGCCGTCGGCCGGTGGACGGCGCGCAAGACGATGCGCGCGTGGAGGGCCAGTCCGGCGCACAACGCGAACCTGCTGAACGGGCACTTCCGCGTGGTCGGTATCGGGATCGTCCGGGGGGTGTGGTCGGGCCACACGGCCTACTACATCACGGCCGATTTCGGGGGCCCCTGACCGCTTCTGCGGTTCTTGCAGGATGCTCGCATGGCGTAGTCGCTTTTGCCCCTCAAGAAGTGGGGCGCCGCGCCCGATATCTCCGGGCGTATGGGCGAGTTCCACGTCAAGAGGATCGTGCTTCCGAGCGGCAAGACCGTCGAGATCGTCTACTACCAGGCGAGCGGCGGCGGCGAGCCTGTGATCTCGGACGTGCACGAGATCCAGGAGGGCGCCGCGCTCCAGGTGCGCCGGATCGAGCTGTGCTCCGACTGCGGCGGCGACCGCGTCCATCCGACCGAGTGGAACGAGGTGGAGGACATGCGCTGGCAGCTCGCCCTCCGCTGCCCCGACTGCGAGTGGCGCCACACTGATACCTACGAGGCGCACGAGGTCGAGCGCTTCGACGACGTCCTCAACGATGCGACCGACCGCATCATCGAGGAGCTCGACCGCGTCACCCGCGAGAACATGAACGAGGCGGCCGACCGCTTCCGCGCCGCGCTCGACAGCGACGGCATCACGCCGTTCGACTTCTAGCCGGGACCGCTGGACGCCCCGCACCGCGTGGCAGCCGGCGTGACGGGTTCGCCACCGCCACGTATGTGACGACGTCCTGACGGCGGCGCATCGCCCTCCGTGACGGTGTCGGACACCCGGCAGGTCGGCGTGACGCGGCCGTGACACGCCCGTGAGCGGCCTCACGGCCTGGTTGGGCGGCGGCGTCGGGCACCCCCTCCCCGGGGTGTCCAACACCGGCCGGGTGGCTGCGACACGGGCGTTGGGGAGACGTGACGCATGCGTCCCTCGCCTCGGCGTCACGACGGGCGCACGGCCCCTGGCACATGGCCCGCGGAGCGGTGGACGGTCGGGCCGTCTACCCTCTTGGGCGTGATCTCGCTCGACGACGTGCGCGGTGCTGCGGCGGGGCTCGACGGCGTCGCGCACCGCACTCCCGTCCTCACCTCGCGGACGCTGGACGAGCTGACGGGGTCGGCGGTGCATTGCAAGGCGGAATGCTTCCAGCGCGGCGGCGCCTTCAAGTTCCGCGGCGCCTACACGATGATCTCTCGGCTGCCCGAAGCGGAGCGGGCTTGCGGCGTCGCGGCCTTCTCCTCCGGCAACCATGCCCAGGCCGTCGCCATCGCGGCGGGGCTGACCGGCGCTCCGGCCGTGATCCTGATGCCGTCCGACGCGCCGCGCGTGAAGGTGGAGGCGACCCGCGGGTACGCCGCCGAGGTGATCGCGTACGACCGGTACACCGAGGATCGCGAGCGCCTCGGGGCCGAGCTTGCCGAGCGGCGCGGGCTCGTGCTGGTGCCCCCCTACGAGCACAGCGACGTCATGAGCGGGCAGGGCACCGCCGCGCTGGAGCTGCTCGAGGACGTCCCGGATCTCGACGCCCTGCTCGTGCCGGTCGGGGGCGGCGGCCTGATCGCGGGCTGTGCGACCGCCGCGAAGGCCCTGCGCCCCGGCATCTCGGTGATCGGCGTCGAGCCGGAGGCGGGCGACGACACGCGCCGCTCGCTCGCCGCCGGCGAGCGCATCCGCATCGGCGTGCCGCGGACGATCGCCGACGGGCAGCAGGCCGAGATTCCGGGCAGCCTGACGTTCGAGGTGAACCGCCGGTTGGTGGACGCGGTCGAGGTCGTCTCGGATGCGGAGATCGTGGACGCCATGCGGTTCGCCTTCGACCGCATGAAGACGGTGCTCGAGCCGAGCGGTGCGAGCGCGCTGGCGGCGCTGCTGGCCGGGCGCGTGCGGCTGCCCGGCGCGCGCGTCGGCATCGTCCTCTCCGGCGGCAACGTCGGTGCCGACCGCTTCGCGGACCTGATCCGCGGGGCGCCGGGCACCGCGCCTGCGATGCCCGGCGCGCGCTCGGTCAGCTGATCGTGAGCATCGCGGCGTCGTGCGCCGGCACGGTGATCTGCGTGACCGCCTGGCGGTCGACGGTCAGGTACGTGCCGGGGAGCGTCACGGCGATGGGCGCCGTGCCGGTGTTCACCAGCACCTCGCCGTTCGTGAACGTTCGCGTGTAGACGCCGCCGTGCAGGTAGCCCGCGACGGATGCGTACGTCTCGGTCGGCGTGCCGAGCGCCAGGTGGTACAGCGCCGAGTCGTCCGACCAGGCGACCTGCGTCTTGGTGGGCGAGAACTCGAAGGTGGCGTGCCCCTGGTTCCCGATCAGGAACGACCCGAGGCTGAACCGCCGCCACTGCTCGAGCTGCGCGGCCGTTCCCGCGGTCCACGTCTTGACCGTCGCGTTCACCCCGCGATCGAGCGTGCTCGAGTCGCTCAGCATCTGCACCTCGTACCTCCAGCCGGCGTCGGTCGGGAACGAGGTGAGCGCCTGTGCCGGCGAGCGCAGCCACACCTCCGCGTCGCCGGCCGTGGCGAAGTCGAACAAGAGCCGGCTCGGCCCGAAGCCGGTGCCGAAGTACCGCCGGCCGCTTCCGATGCCGTTTGCGATCACCGGGTGGCCGGTGAACCGCTCGACCCGGTCGCCGATCGGCCCTGTGATCTCGTCGTACCATGCGGTGGCGGTGAACGGCGTTCCCGAAGCGTCGGCCGCCGGAACGGCGCCGCCGACGTTGTACGAGGCGTTGAGCGGCGCCGACCCCAGCATGTCGACGAAGCAGCCGTCCGCCGCTCCGGGGCCCGCGGCCGTCAGCTGGGACTGACACCGGTGGGCGACCCAGTCGGCCCAGCCTGCGTAGGTCTCACCGCCGCTGGTGTAGGGCACCGTCGACCGCGGGTCCATCAGGTAGTTGCCGTATCCGGCGGACTGGATCCTGCTCCCGTCCTTGGCGCGCATGTACCAACTGCTCGGGAACGTGCCACCCTGCGATTTCCCGGCGTACATGCCGTTCAGGTACAGGAAGATGCGCAGGTTCGGGTTCGCCTGCTTCATCGCGGCGCCGTAGCCGTTCAGCTGTGCCGGCCCCAGCGAGATGGTGGTGTGCGAGACGGCGATCCGCTGTGCCGTCGCAAGGTCCGGGATGCGGCCCCCGTACATCTGCATCGACAGACCCTGGTTGATGCCGCTCGCAGTCGGTGCCAGCACCTGACTGGCGGTGAAGAGCGGTGTCGCCTGTGCGGGCACCGCCGAGACCAGCACGGTGGCGGCCGCGAGCAGGCCCATGACGCGCCGTGGCGCTCGAGTGCGCATTCGGATTCCCCCTGTGACTCCCTGCCGCGGCCCCCCCGGCCGTGGTCAACAGGGTGATCGGGCGCGCTCGCATGTCCCGGGCGACTCCACAGAGGGACGCGGCATCCCCGATTCGGCGTAGTTCACCGCGATCCCGCGGGCGGCGGTCAGGCGACCGAGCGGAGCGGCTCGTCGGCCGCGCCGGGCACGTCGCGGAGCCGCATGACCGGCGACGGAATCAGCCACAGCACGCCGGCGAGGGCGCCCACCGTGGCGATCCAGAGCGCCGGCCGCAGCCCGAGCGCGCTTCCGAGCAGCCCGCCTGCGATGGATCCGAGCGGCCGCACCCCGTAGTTCACGACCATGTAGGCCCCCGCGACACGCGAACGCAGCCTGTCGGGCACGAGCGCCGCGGAGATGACGCCGCCCGTGATGTCGAGCATCATCACGCCCAGCCCCGAGCCGAACTCGGCCAGGAAGAGCAGCGACAGGATCAGCGGGTCGGGCCCACCCGCGAGCGGCACCAGCACGAGCGGCGCCGGAAAGAGCAGGCAGCCGAGCGCGAAGGCGGGCCCGATGCCGATCGACCGCTGCGTGCGCGCGGTGACCAGTGAGCCGAGCAGGCTGCCGACCGCTCCCGCCCCGAGCACGACGCCGAGCGTTCCCGGCGAAACGCCGAGCGACCTCGTGGCGAACAGGATGAACAGCGCGAAGAACATGAAGTTGAACAGGTTGATCGTGGCCGTCGCCCCCAGCGACGCGCGCATGACCGGGTCGCTCGCGATGAACCGCAGCCCTTCCAGCACGCCTGTGTCGCCATCGTCGTCCGGCTGCGGCTCTCGCGGGTCGATCGTCCGCAGCATCGCGGCGCAGGCCACGAACGAGATCGCATCCACGGCCACCGCGAACGGCGCGGTCAGCGCCTGCACGAGCAGCCCCCCGATGCTCGATCCGGCCATGAACGACACCGCCCGGCTGCCGTTCAGCAGCGACCCGCCGGTGACGTAGTCGTCACGGGGCAGCAGCGAGACGAACAGGGTGTTGTACGAGACCCAGAACACGACGCTGAGCGATCCGGTCAGGAAGGCGACGGCGTAGAGCTGCGCCATGGACAGGGCGCCGACGGCGTACGCGACGGGGATCGACGCGAGCAGGACGGCCCGTCCGAGGTCCGTCGCGATCATCAGCGACCGCCGTCCGCCACGGCGGTCCGCCCATGCGCCGGCATGGAGTGAGAACAGCAGGTTCGGGATCAGGTTGGCCGCGGTGAGGTACCCCATGTCGGCCGGCCCGGCACCGAGCGTGAGCACCGCGACCAGCGGGAGCGCGAGCAGCGAGATCTGATCGCCCACCAGCGATGTCGTCTCGGCGATCCAGAAGACGCGGAACGGCCGGTTGCGGCGCAGGAGGTCGGGCAGCAGCGGGCGGGGCATCCGCAGGTCAGCGGGCGTCGGGGGCGGCGATCGGGAACCCGAGCTGGATCAGCGTGACCAGGCGCGAGCCCTCGGGGCGGGCCGAAGCATCGGCGGCACGCTCGAGATAGGGCGCCACGACGCGGCTCAGCTGCTCGCCGATCGCCTTCAGCTCGTCAGCGGTCACGTACAGCGGCATGTCGCCGAAGACGGCGGCGTCCTGCCATTCGATCGGCTCGCCGGCCTTCTCGTCCAGCCAGTGCAGCACCTGCTCCATGTAGCGCTCCACCACCACGGTGCTGAGCAGCTGGTCGGCTGCCGCCATCGCCGGCTCGGCGCCGACGGCCGACCAGCTGGTGAAGCTGGCGGTTGCCTGCCACGGCCGCTCGCGGCCGCGCCCACCGAGGGCCTCCTCGACCAGCCCGTACTTCGCGAGCTGGCGAAGGTGGAACGACGCGCTCGCCGGCACCTCGCCGAGCAGCGCGCCGGCCTGGGTCGCGGTGAGCGGCCCCCTCGTTCGCAGGAGGCCGACCAGCTTCACCCGCGTGGGATGGGCGAGCGCGCGCAGCGCGCGGGGATCGGTGAGCGTGACGGTGCGCTTGGGATCGGGCACGCATGGAAAGATAGCTTTCGAAAGGGTCGTTGTAAAGGGGGCGGCGGGAGGCTCGGTGCCGGCCTGCCGGGTCAGCCCCCATGCGGGGGCAGACCCCAGACTCAGTACTCGTACTGCTGTGCGTCCGCGTGGCGCTCGAGCGCCAGCTGGATCAGGCGGTCGAGCAGCTCCGCGTAGCCGATCCCGGACGCCTCGAACAGCTTCGCGTAGACACTCGTGGCCGTGAATCCCGGGATCGTGTTGATCTCGTTCAGCACCACCCGGTACTCCGGCGTGACGAAGAAGTCGATCCGCGCCATGCCGGCGCACTCGCATGCCTCGAACGCCCGCAGCGCCGTCTCCTGCAGCTCATGCCCGACCGCCTCGGGCACGTCCGGCGGCACCCGCAGCTCCATGCCGCCCTCGTCGTACTTGGCCGAGTAGTCGTACCAGTCGGAATCGTTCGCGATCACGATCTCGCCCGGCAGGCTCGCCACCGCGTCGCTGTTGCCGAGCACCCCGCACTCCACCTCGCGCCCGTGGATCATCTCCTCGACGAGCACCTTCGCGTCGTGGCGGAAGGCCAGCTCGACCGCGTCGCGCAGCCCCGCCGGCTCGGTCACCTTCGTGATGCCGACGCTCGAGCCCAGGTTCGCTGGCTTGACGAAGCAGGGATACCCGAGCTCCTCCACCGCCGCCACGGCGTCCGCCTCGAAGCGGCGGTTGCGAAACACGACGTGGCGCGCGACCGCGATGCCGACGCTGCGCAGCACGTGCTTGACGACGTCCTTGTCCATCGTCAGCGCCGAGCCCAGCACCCCCGAGCCGACGTACGGCAGCCCGCCGATCTCCAGGAACCCCTGCAGCTTGCCGTCCTCGCCGAAGGGGCCGTGCAGGATCGGCAGCACGACGTCGATCGGGCCGGCTCCTGCAACGGCCGCAACGCCGCCCTCACCCGTCGCTGCGGGAAGCGGCCGGGGCGCGGACGGGATGAGGGCGTTCGCCGCGCCGCCCGGCTCCAGCGAGAGTCGCGACGACGCCTCGATCTGCCATGCGCCTGCCCGGTCGATCTGAACGGGCACCACCTCGTAGCGCTCGGGGTCGAGCGCGGCGACGACGGACGCCGCCGATCTCAGCGAAATCTCGTGTTCGGAGCTGCGCCCCCCGGCGAGCACGGCGACGCGGATCTTCCCCCCGGTCACGGGCAGGGCGTCGTTGCGGTCGAATCGGCGACGTACACCGTGACGGTGGAGTGAGGATCGACGCTCGAGCCCGGCGGCGGATCGGTGGCGACGACCGTGCCGTCCGGCGTTGACGCGTCGGGCGGGAGGCACGCGGAGGGCGAGGCCTTCAGCCCGGCGTCGCGCAGCTGCTTCCGCGCGGAGGGATAGTCGCTGTTCGTCACGTCAGGGACCTGCACCTGCGACGGGCCGGTCGAGACCTGCAGCGTGACGGTGCTGCCCTGAGGCGCCTGGTCGCCGGCATTCGGGCTCTGCGCGAACACCTGCCCGGCCGGCGCGGTGTCGCTCGGCGCGTCCTGGCAGCTGGCCTGGAGATGCACCTTCGCGAGCGCGTCGGTGGCATCGGGGCAGGTCATGCCGACGACGCTGGGCACCTTGACGTTGCCGTTCGAGTAGTACAGGGTCACGGTGCTGCCAGGTTTCACCGGCCCGGGCTTCGGGGTGGTGCGCGCCACCAGCCCCGAGTCGAGCTTGGAGGCTATCTGCACGGGATTCGCCTGGAGCCCGAGGTCCGACAGTTTCTGCAGCGCCTCGCTGAGCGGTGTGCCCCGCAGGTTCGGCAGGGTCACGCTCTTTGGGCCCGTGCTGAGCAGGATCGTCACCTGCGATCCCTTGTCCGCATCGCTGCCGGCCGCCGGGTCGGTCCCGATCACCGTCCCCGCATCGACGGTCTTGGACGCGTGGCGCTCGGTCGTCGTCGTGAATCCAACCTGCTGCAGCTGCCGCTTGGCCTGCTGCTCGGTGAAGCCGCTGACGTCCGGCACCCTCACCTGGTCGCTCTGCAGCTGCTGGTAGACGATGTAGCCGACCACGGCGCTGGCGATCAGGAGCAGCAGCACGAGCACCCACGGGAGCGCGCTGCGGCGGGGCTGGGCCGGCGGCGGCGGTCTGCCCGCCGGGGGCATCACGGTCGTCGGCGCTCCGCCCATCACCTGGGTGGCCTGTGCGGCCTCGTAGGCGCCGATCACGCGGGTCGCCTGCTGGGTGTCCTGCGAGACGCCGAGTCCCCGCCGGGCGCGGTCGAGCTCGTCGGCCATCTCGCGTGCGGACCGGAACCGCAGAGCGGGGTCCTTCGCCAGCGCCCGCATCACGACCGCCTCCACCGCCGGCGAGATCAGCCGGTTCTTGCGGCTCGGCGGCACCGGTCGCTCATTCACCTGCTTCATCGCGATCTCGACCGCCGAGGAGCCCGTGAACGGCACCTCGCCGGTCAGCAGCTCGTACAGGACGATGCCGAGCGAATAGATGTCCGACTGCGGCCCCACCGTCTGGCCGCGGGCCTGCTCGGGGGAGAGGTACTGCGCCGTGCCCACGATCGAGCCGACCTCGGTCATCTCCACCTGGTTCGCCGCGCGCGCGATCCCGAAGTCCGTGACCTTGAGCAGGCCGTCGGGGGTGACCATCATGTTGTGCGGCTTGATGTCGCGGTGGATGACGCCGCGCCGGTGCGCGAATTCGAGCGCCTGGAGCACCTGCTGGGCGTATCCGAGCGCCTCCGCCTCCGGCAGCGGGGCGCGCGCGTTGATCTCCTCCTTGAGCGTCGGCCCCTCGATGTACTCCATCGCGATGTAGTAGGTGCCGCCGGCCTCGCCGCGGTCGTAGATGGAGACGATGTTCGGGTGGTTCAGCCCTGCGGCGGCAGTTGCCTCGCGCCGGAACCGCTCGACGAATCCCTCGTCCTGCGTGTAGCGGTCGGCGAGGATCTTGATGGCCACCTGCCGGTGCAGCGTCTCGTCCTCGGCCAGGTAGACGTCCGCCATGCCGCCGGTGCCGATCCGGCGCTCCAGCCGGTAGCGGCCGTCGAACAGCTCCCCGATGATGTGATCTACGCCCACGAAAGCTCCATCCTCGGACCTACTTTGCCACGCCTGACCCCAGATACGCTTTGATCACCGAGGCGGCGATGGGCGCGGCGACGGTGCCGCCGAACTCGGGCGTGCGCTCGATCGTGACCGCAATTGCGATCTTCGGGTTCTCGGCTGGTGCGAACGCGATGAACCATGCGGTGTTCAATCCGGCGACGCCGGTCTCGGCGGTGCCGGTCTTGCCGGCGACCGACAGACCTCCAACATTCGCGGCCGTGCCCGTTCCCTCCTCCACGACACGCCGCATCATGTCTCGCAGCTCGTTCGCGGTCGCAGGTGACATGACCTGCTCGATCTCCTGCGGATGGCTGCTGGAGACCGTCCCCCCGCCGGGGCTCTGGACGCGGTCGATCAGCGACGGCCGCATGCGCACGCCGTGGTTGGCGATCGTGCCCACGACCTCGGCCATCTGCAGGGGCGTCACCCCCAGCCGTTCCTGGCCGATCGCCACCCGCGCCACGTCGACGGGCGCTCTGCGCCCCAGCAGGTGGCCGCGGCTGTAGAGCCCGCTCGGGTTCATCTGGTCGGACGGGTAGTCGAGCGGCGGATCGGCGAAGAAGCCGAACCGCTCCATCGTCGACTCGAGACGGCGCTGCCCGACCGCCTCGCCGACCTGCGCGAACACGGTGTTGTACGAGAAGGTGAGGGCGTCGGACAGCGACACGACGCCGGCCGTCTCGCCGCCCGCGTTGCAGAGCGGCACCGTCTGCACGGTGATGCAGCTGCCATGGCCGTCGATCGTGGTGTCCGGCGTGTACCTCCCGCTCTCCAGCGCAGCGGTGGTCGTGATCACCTTGAACGTCGAGCCGGGCGCATACAGCCCCTGGGTGGTGCGGTTCAGCAGCGGCGAGCCGCTGCGCCGGCTGAGCTTCGCGAAGCTCTCGGCCACGGTGTTCGGGTTGTAGGTCGGCGTCGACGCCATCGCGAGCACTCGGCCGGTGGCCGGCTCGAGCGCGAGCACGGCGCCCGTGTGGCCCGCCAGCCCCTGCATGGCGGCACGCTGCGCCGCCAGCGAGAGGCTGGTCACGAGGTTGTTCCCCGTCACCGTCTGGCCCTGCAGCTTGTCGCCGATCGTCCCCAGCACCGTCGAGAGATCGGCGTTCGAGGCGGTCAGATAGTCGTTCTCGGACTGCTCGAGCCCGGCCCGGCCGGAGCCGACCGTGTTGTAGCCGACCGGATCGGCGAACAGCGTGCCGAATGGATACCGGCGCAGGAAGATGTCCAGCCCGTTCTTGCGCCGTTCGACGTTTCGCGCAAGCACGGTGCGGCCGTTTGACGCGTAGATCAGGCCGCGCCGGATCTCGAGCTGCCGGTAGACCAGCCGGGCGTTGTCCCGGCGGGCGGCCAGCCCGGACGCCGCCCAGATCTGCCAGTAGGCCGTGAACGAGATCAGCAGCGCGAACCCGATCGCGCACATGGTGAACAGGCCGCCGATGCGCGGGTTCACCTCCGCGCCCTCCCCGTGCGCGACGAGACCATCAGCAGCAGCGCCAGCAGCAGGAAGTTCGAGACGATGGAGCTGCCGCCGTAGCTCATGAACGGGAGCGTGATGCCCGTCAGCGGGATCAGGCGGGTGATGCCGCCCACGATCAGGAACGCCTGCAGCGCGACGGTGAACGTGAGCCCGGTGGCGAGCAGCTTCGAGAAGCCGTCATCGGCCATGCTCGCGATCTTGAACCCGCGGTAGGCGAAGAGCAGATAGATCAGCAGCAGGCCGGCGGCGCCGGCAAGCCCGGTCTCGTTGGCCCAGACCGCGTAGATGCCGTCGGTCTGGGCCGCGGGGATCACGGACGCGCCGTTGTCGAACACCTGGAAGCTGCGCCCGAGGCCCGATCCGAAGATGCCGCCGTCGGCGATCGACTCGATGGACTGGATGATCTGGTAGCCCTCGGTGTGGGGGTGCTGCCAGGGATCCAGCCAGACGCTGAAGCGCTCCTGCACGTGCGGCGTGACCTGGTAGACCGCGTAGGAGCCGACGGCGAACAGCAGCAGCCCGGCGATCGTGTACAGCTGACGCCCGGTCGCCACGTAGACCATCGCCAGCACGATCCCGTAGAGCAGCAGGGCGGTGCCCATGTCGTTCATCACGGCCACCACGCCGAGCGCGATGCCGGTCATCGCCAGGAGCGGCCCGAGGTGCCGGGCGGCGGGTAGCGCCACCCCGAGCACGCGGCGGTGCGCCATCGCCAGCAGCTCGCGCCGCTCCCGGAGGTAGCCGGCGAGGAACACCACGAGCAGCAGCTTGGCGAACTCGCCCGGCTGCACCTGCACGCCGCCCACGCGGATCCACAGCTTCGCCCCGTTGATCGTGGTGCCGACCACCATGGTCAGCAGCAGCAGGCCGACGGCGGCCGCGCCGAGCGTGTACTTGTAGGGCTCGAGCCGCCGGTGGTCGCCAACCACGAGGATCAGGCCGAGGAAGCCCGCCACGCCGACCACGATCCAGATCGACTGGTCGCGGGCAAGCAGCGGGTTCAGGCGGTAGATCTCGGTCAGCCCCATGGCCGTCATGAGGGCGGCCAGCGGGAGCAGCCAGGGATCCGCGTCAGGCAGGCCCGCGCGCAGGCCCAGGTGCGCGACGAAGTAGAGCGCCAGGAAGAACCCCGCGTAGACCAGCGACGTGCTGGTGATCTCCTGCTGGCGCGCCGTGTACACGCTGAGGAAGCCGACGCCCGTGAGCAGGGCGACCGCGAGCAGGTTCGCGAGCTCGCGGAACCGCGCGGACCTCACGGCTGCCCGTCACCCGCGTGCTGGGCGGCGGCGACGGCGCTCGACTTCGAGCGGATGGTGTGGTCGAAGAGCCGCTTGCGCGTCGCCTCGTCGAGCGATGCGTACGCGATCGGCGTGTCCTGCACCTCGTGGTACAGCTTGATGCCGGCGAACAGGTCGACCGGGAGCCCCTGGTAGACGGCCACGTGCCCGCTGCTCTCGTCCGCGCCGACGAAGTGCGCCCAGCGCAGGAAGGCGGCGGCGCCCGCCCCCAACGCGATCACGACGGCCAGCGTTGCCGCCACGCGCAGCACGGTCCGCCGGGCGCTCCCGCCCGCGCTGTCGTCGCCCGGAGGCTCGAGGTCGGGATCCGACGTCAGCACCTGGCGCGACGTGGCGGCATCATCGGCATCGCGCTCGCCGATGCGGAAGACCACGACCGTGACGTTGTCCTCGCCGCCGCCGGCGAGCGCCGCCCGGACGAGCTCGCGCGCGACCGTCCCGCAGTCGCCTTCGCCGGCCATGACCTTTGCGAGCTCGTCCTCCGGCACCATGTCCGTCAGCCCGTCGCTGCACAGCAGGATCAGGTCGCCGGCCTCGGCCTGCAGCCAGAAGGTGTCGACCTGCACGGATGCCTCGGCGCCGAGCACGCGCGTGACGACGTTGCGCTGCGGATGGGTGCCCGCCTCCTGCTCGGAGATCTGGCCCGTCGCGACCAGCTCTGCAACCACCGAGTGATCCTGCGTGAGCCGCCGCAGGCTTCCGTCGCGCAGGAGGTAGGCGCGGCTGTCGCCCACGTTCGCGAATGCGATCCGGCCGTCGCGCTCCACCAGCGCGGCGGTCACCGTCGTTCCCATCCCCGCCGCATCGGGGTCGCTGGCGGCGCGCTCGTGGATGCGCCCATTCGCCGTCGTGACGGCACCGCGCAGGGCGTCGTCGCCCCGCGACCGGATCAGGTCGATCTCGGCGAACGCCTCCGTGCACATCGCCGAGGCCACCTCGCCGGCGGCGGCCCCGCCCATGCCGTCGGCGATCATGAAGAGGTCGCCGCGGATCAGGTACGAGTCCTCGTTGTTGTGGCGAACGTGGCCGACCTGCGTCAGCCCGGCCTCGTCGACGACGCCGAGCGGGCTCATCTGGCCGCCTCGTAGGTCAGCTGCGTCTGGCCGATCGTGACGACGTCGCCCGGGTGCAGCGCCCGGCTGCCGTGCAGCCGCTCGCCGTTGACGAAGGTGCCGTTGGTCGAGTCGAGGTCCTCCACCATGTCCGCCTGGCCGCCGCGATGGAACCTGGCGTGCCGGCCCGAAGCGTACCCGTCGGCGGGTATCGCGATGTCGGCGGACGCCTCCCGGCCGGCGATCAGGTCGCGGGAGATCTCGAGCGTCGTGCCCTCGGCCAGCTCGGGGCTCTGCGTGACGACGAGGGCGCCGTACCCGCGCTGCACGGTCTCGACCGGCCGCGCGGGGGTCAGGATCATGCTCTCCTGGCCGACCGACAGATCGCGGGACGCCACGCGCACGACGCGCCAGATGAAGAGGTACAGGAGCACCACGAACGCGACCTGGAGGACCAGCAGGAGCTGCTCAACCAAGGCGCCGCTCGAACGTGATCCGGGTGGTTCCCACCGAGATCACGTCGCCGTTCATGAGCGCCGTCTCCTGAATCCGCTGGCCGTTCACCTCGGTGCCGTTCGTCGACCCGAGGTCGACCAGCGAGTATCCGTCGGCGATCCTCCGCACCTCGGCGTGACGTCGTGAGACGTTGGCGTCGTCGAGGTGCACGTCGCAGTCGCTCGACCGCCCGATCACGATCACCCGCTGGTCGATGGTGTACGTGCCGCCCGACCACTCGAGCGTGGCCGTCTCCTCTCGCGGCTCGGGCTCGGGCGCCGGCGGAACCTCGTCCTGCGCGGGGGCGTAGATCATCGTGGCGCCCGCCGGCGGTGGGACCGGGGGCGCCGGCGGCGTGGCGGGGGCGGGCGGCAGGTCGACCGGCGGCAGGTCGGCGGGCGCCTGCGCCCGGGCAGGCGCCGGCGGCGGTTCCGCCGCAGAGCCCGGCGTCTGGGTCGAGACCGAGATCCCGAACGTCCCGACGGTGAGATCCGGCTCCGTCTCCAGCAGCACGAGCGGCCGGGCCGCAAGCGAGTAGCCCTCACGCCGTGCGTGCTCGACCAGGTACTCGGCCAGCTCGTTTCGCATCTGCGTCTCGTACGCGGCGAACTGCTCGCGGTCTGCCGGGTTGAGGTAGATCGTGTACTCGTCCGGGACGTAGACGCGGTGGATCGAGATGGTCTTGTGGTCGTCCATCTCCTTCGCCAGCTTGCGGGCGAGCTCGACCGGCTGCACGGTCGACCGGAAGGTGCGCGAGAACACGCCCTCGAAGAGGCCGCCGATGGTGCGCTCTATGCTGCGAAGGACGCTCAGCCGTTGTACCGGTCGCGAACGGGAACTGCCGACGGCCGATTACCGGCCCAGCCGGATCCGGGGCGCAGCAACCGCCGAGGCGGCAGGCAGTATAGCCACGAGCGCGGCGGCTCCAGCCGCAGGAGCAAGCGCTTCCGGATGGTGCGCGAGCGCCGCCGGGAGCCCGGCGGTGACGAGCGCGAATCCGACGCCCCACAGCGAGAGCGCCTGCACCCGGCGGGGGCCGTGGTATTGCCATGCGATCGGCAGCAGCACGCTGAATCCGACGATCGCCGCCCACACCATCACGGTCGCCGGGGACGCGGCCAGCGCCCGCAGGTAGACCAGCGGGTTGTCCGCTCCCGGCAGGGTGCGTGCGGCCTCGTGGGAGATCAGCGGGCCGGTGACGATGGCCACCAGACCGCCCGCCGCCGCCTCCGCCGCGCGGCGGCGCATCGTCCCGGCGGTTGCCGCCACCAGCACGACGGCGGGACCGATGCCCACCAGCGTCAGCGGGATGGCCGTCAGCGGCACCAGCAGCCGCGGCCCCGCACGGCGGCCGGCCGCGATCCATGCGGCGGCGAGCGGCGCGTAGACCAGCGCGCCCGCCTGCGCGTAGTTCCAGAACGCCGGCACCATCAGCGCAGCGGCGGCGCCGGCCGCCACCGCCGGGCGCCGCCACGCCAGGAGGGCCACCACCGCGGCAAGGGGCAGCGTCCACGACGGCGGATACACCGGAAACAGGATCAGCATGACGCCGAGCGAGAATCCCGCGAGCCCTGCGACGGCGGGCCGCTCGAGGCGATCCGGCCGCGGCAGCTCGCGCGGCTCGCGCACGTGTGCGGCGCTGACGACGTCGTCGTCCTCGGGCTCGGGCCGCAGCGCGACGAGCAGCTGGTCCCGCAGCTCGGTTGCCGACGGGCGCCGGCGCGGGTCGCGGTGGAGCGCGCGCTGGATCGTGCGCGAGAGCGCGCGGGGGAGGTCCGGCCGATCGTGCGCCAGGGGCTTCGCGCCCTTGGCCAGGCGGTCGAGCAGGTCGTTGAGCGACTTGGTGCGGAAGGGGTTGTGGCCGGTGAGCGCCTCGTAGAGCGTCAGGGCGGCCGCCCACACGTCGGTGGCGCCGGTCGCCTGCTCCCCGGCCGCCTGTTCGGGCGCCATGTAGGAGAGCGTGCCGAGCACGCGCTCGTCCATCGTCTGATCGCGTGCGTCCTCATCCCGGGCGATCCCGAAATCCGTCAGGACGATCGCGCCGTCGTCGCCGACCAGGATGTTCGACGGCTTGACGTCGCGGTGAACGACGCCCCGGGCGTGCGCGTGTGCCAGCGCGTCGGCAACCGCCGCGATCGCGCGCACCGTCTCCTCGTCGGAGAGCTGCGAGCGGTCGAGCCGCTTCCCGACCACGAGCCGCGAGATCAGGTACGCGTGATCCTCGTCCTCCTCGACGCCCAGACAGGAATGGATGTTCGGGTGGTCGAGCTTCGTCGCGGTGCGGGCCTCGCGCGCCGCGCGTGGGGCGAAGCCCTCGACACGGCTGAAGATCTTGACGGCCACGTCGCCGCCGCCGCGCAGGTCGCGTCCGGCATACACGGTCCCGAATCCGCCGCGGCCGAGCAGCTCCGTGAGCAGGTACCGGCCCGCGATCGTGCGGCCTGTCAGCTCGGGGGTCGGTGCTGCGGTTGCGGGCTGGGCCACGACGGTGTGATTTGCCGGTCGCGGCAAGACTCCTTCTCCAAACGCCGAACCACGCCGCAATCCGCATCTGCCCACGGTGATAGGGTCCGCGCGTGCCGCCAGACGACTTCTTCGATGGCGAATGGGAGGAGCCGAGCCGCACCCAGGAAACAGCTCCAACGCGGCCGGTCGGCGATGACAGCGCCTCCCCTGAGCGCCCTGCCCGTCCGGGTCGCACCCGCCCACGCCGCCCGTCGCCCTCCTCCCGGCCCTCCATTCCCCGCCCACCGGGCATGCCCGCGGCGCTGGAGGGGCTCGAGTGGGCGCGGCTGGGAATGCTCGCCGCCGGCATCATCGTGGTTGTCCTGTTCCTCCTGCTGCTGACGAAGGCGTGCGGCGGCAGCAGTGCGGAGAGCAAGAACAAGGAGTTCTTCGGCCAGGTCGGTGCCGTGCTGCGCAAGTCGGACCAGGCGGGACAGCAGCTGCACGAGCTGCTGCACCCCACCCAGCCGGTCAAGCGCAAGGAGCTTCTGGGTGAGGTCGCGAAGATCGAGGGTGAGACGAAGGTCGCGCTGGACGAGGCCGCCGCCCTCAAGCCGACGAAGCAGGTGGAGAGCTATCAGCCGTATCTGGTGCAGACGCTGGCGTACCGGCACGACGGGCTCGATTGCCTGAGGCGCGGCCTGCCGCAGGCGCTCAAGTCGAAGCCCGCCACGACGGGTGGGGCGCTGCTCGTGCCCTGCACGAAGCTCCTGTTCGCGTCGGACGTGATCTACACGAACTCCTACTACGCGTCTGCAGGAAAGGCGCTGCAGAACGAGAGCATCGAGCTACAGGTGCCCACGTCCGCGTTCCTGCAGGGCGGCGACGCGAGCCTCCTGACGGCGGCCGGCATGGCGTCCGTGCTGGATCGGTGGAAGCCGGGCAGCGTCGCCCACGGGCTGCACGGGCTGACGCTGGGCACCGTCATCGCCAAGGACGGCGCCGGCCAGACGACGACGCTGCATGTCGGCACCGTCAACAAGGTGAAGGCGTCCGGCCTGACTTTCCTCGTCACCGCCACGAACGGCGGCCACTACACCGAGTTCAACATCCCGGTCGTCATCACGATCGGCAGCGGCAAGAACAAGATCGTGAAGCAGGCGGTCATCAACCAGATCGCGAGAGGATCGAGCGAGACGGTCACGATCTCGGGCTTCAGCAGCGGCGGCATCCTGCCGTTTGCCCAGTCCGTGAAGATGCGCGTCCGGGTCACCCCGGTGCCGGGTGAGCGGACGGCGAGCAACAACTCCGCCACGTACGAGATCTCGTTCAGCCTGTGAGCCATGCCGATCTCGCACTGCTGGTCGGTGCCGTCGCCTGTGCGCTGGCGGCGCTGCTCGCCGCGGCCCTCGGGGTGCTCTGGATGCGGGTGCGCCGAATGCGGCAGGGGCAGAGGCTCGTGCTCGGCGCCGACCAGCACGACCTGGTCGAGTACGCGGTCGGCCTGCTGGCGCGCGTCGAGAACGTCGAGGCGCGGGCCGACGGCGTCGAGCGCCGCGTCAGGCAGGTGGAGGGCCGGCTGGACGGCGTCCTGCAGCGCTGGTCGCTGCTGCGCTACGACGCTCTCGAGGGGGCCGGCGGCCGGCAATCGCTGTCGATGGCCATGCTCGACTCGGCGTCGAACGGCGTGGTGCTCACGGCAATCCAGGACCGTGAGTACGCCCGCATCTACATCAAGCAGATCGTCGACGGGACAAGCGATCTGGAGCTGTCCCCCGAGGAGCGGCGGGCACTGGAGCAGGCGCAGGGCTGACCGGCCGCCCGCCGAGCGGGGATCCCGCTAGCCGCCGCGCCGGATCTGGAGCAGCGACCGCTCCGCGCCTTTGCGCTCCACCTGCAGCGTCGTGTGCTCGACGCCGAAGTGGTTGCGCAGCATCTCGGCCGTGCGCCTGCGTACCAGCGAGGGCTCCGCATCGGGCGCAACCGTCATGTGCGCCGCAACGGCCGGGAACCCGGACGTCACCGTCCAGACGTGGAGATCGTGCACCTCCACGACGCCGTCCACCTGTGCCATCGCATGACCCATGCTCTCCACGTCGAGGCCCGGGGGCGCGGCCTCGAGCAGCACGTCGACCGATTCTCGCACCACGGACCAGGCCGAAAGCAGGATCAGGACGGCGATCGCCAAGCTTGCGACCGGGTCCGCCGACTCCCAGCCGAACGCCAGGATCGCGGCTGCTGCGAGGATCACTCCGACCGACGAGGCGGCGTCGGCGAACACGTGCCGCGCTGCAGCTCGGACGTTCAGGCTGGAGCCGGCGCGGATCAGCACGGCACCCGAGGCCAGATTGAACGCCAGCCCGAGTGCGGCGACGGCCAGTGTCACGCCGCCCGAAACGGGCGGCGGGTCGGCGAGCCGTCGTCCCGCCTCCACCATCGTCGCCGCCGCGATCAGCACGAGCACCACGCCGTTGATCAGCGCGGCCAGGATCTCGGCCCGCTGCCAGCCGAACGTGCGGCGGCCGCGTGCGGGCCGTCCGGCCATCCAGCCGGCCAGCAACGCGAGCCCGAGGGCGGCGACGTCGGTGAGCAGATGCGCTGCGTCGGCGAGCAGCGCGAGGCTACCCCCCGCGACGCCGCCTGCCACCTCGGCGCCGAACACCGCCGCCGTGAGGCCGAGCGCGATGAGCAGGCCGCGCTGCCCGCGATCACGGTCGTGGGCGTGCGCGTGGTGGTGGTGCGCGTGGCCGTGCGCGTGCGCCATCTCAGCCGAGGTTACTGCGTGTCCGTCGAAACGGAAACGGGCGGCAGCGGTGTCAGGTTTCCCCACGGTTGTGGCCCGAGCTCGATGGCGTACAGCCACGGCCACCAGTCACACCAGTTCGATCCCTGGGAGGTGGCGTTGCTGGCGCCGGTGGCGGGATCGATCGGGGTGGCGGTGATTCGCTCGTTCACAGCGGCGGGTTCAGTATCGGTTGCGCATCGGACGGCGTCCGATGCGGCAGGGAACGGATTGCTCCACGGGTAGACGCGGTACCGCGAAGCGGGGATGGCACTCCTTCGCCGCCGTTCGTAGGGTTCCTTCCGTGCCGCGCACCCGGGTCACCACATTCACCGCGCCCGCCCTCGCGCCGGCCTCCGGAGCCGGGCTTGCGGCGGCGCTGGCGGATCTCAGCGGGCAGCGCGACCGCGATGCGCTGCGCCGCGCGATCTGCGAGGCAGCCGGCCGGCTTCTGGGCCTCGATGCGGTGGCGCTGGTGCGCCTGTCGCCGGACGGGTTGGTGTGCGAGGCCCGCTGGGCGCGGGCCGGCGCGCGCCCCGGCCGGGTCGGCGAGGCGCGCATGGCGATGGCCGCCGAGATGTGCCAGGAGGCGGACGGCGCGATGTCGCAGCGGGTGTTCGGCCGGCTGCAGCTGATCGCGGTGCCGATCGTCACGGAGGGGGCCGTCAGCCATCTGCTGGCTGCGACCGCCCGTCCGACACGCGTGCTGCAGGACGGCGACCGGGGCACCGCGGCCGCGCTCGCCGCACACGCGGGCTCGTGCATCGAGATGGTCGCGGCGCTGTCGGCCGCGCGCGAGTACCTCATGCTGGAGCGTTCCGTTGCTCAGGTCGACAACACACGCGGCGACCGCGCGCTCGAGCAGATGCAGCTCGTGCAGTCGCTGTCGGCCGCGTTCACCGGAATGCGCTCGCTGCCCGAGGTGGGGCAGGTCGTGGTCAGCCAGCTGCGCACCTTGATCGAGTACCACTCGTGCCGGTTCTACGTGATCTCGCCGGACGGCGAGATGCTCGAACCGGTGGCCCTGCTCGGTATTGGGAAGGCGTACGAGACCGACGCGGTGGACGACCTGGTCTGCGCAGTCGGCGAGGGCATCACCGGGCGCGCCTTCGTCGACGGCATGCCGCTTCGGATCGCGGATGCGGCCAAGGTGACCCATGGCGTCGGTATCCCAGGCACCGAGCCGATGGAGGAGTCGATGCTGGTCGCGCCGATGATCGCGGATCGCGGGCCGGTCGGGGTGATCGTGCTGAGCAAGGAGGGCCTGAACCGGTTCGACGACGACGACCTGCGGCTGCTCGAGGTGATCGCGGCGCAGGCGGCGATCGCCTGCGAGAACATCCGCCTGATCGCCGAGCAGCGGGAGGCGGCCGAGGTGTCGGAGGCGCTGCTCGAGCTGGGCGCGGCGCTCGCGCTGCAGCAGAGCATCGACGGCATCGCTGCGATGCTCGCGACCGCCATCGACCGGCTGCTCGAGTGCGCCGCGATCTCGGTCTGGCGCCGCGACGGCGACCGCCTGCTGCCGGCCACCGCGGTCGGGTACACGCCGCGCGAACAGGCGCGGCTGATGGGCATCTCGCTGCAGACGGCCGCGGATCCCGTGGCGACCGCGCTCGCCGGCCGGCGGATCTCCTCGCTGCCGGTCGAGCAGCTGCCGGCGCTCACCGGGTGCCTGGACGCCGCGCCGTCGGGCACGACCTTCGCGGTCGTGGCGATCGGCGAGCGGGCGGCAAACCGGGGCGCCGTGATCGTCCAGCGCGGGCCGCGCCGAGGCCGCATCTCCGCCCGTGACGAGCAGCTCCTCCTGGGCGTCGCCGACCAGGCGCTGCTCGCGATCACCAACAGGGCGCTGTACGACGAGCTGGAGGACTCGTTCCTCGCGACGGTGCAGGCGCTCGGGAACGCGCTCGACCTCAAGGACACGTACACCAACGACCACGCCCAGGCGCTGGTCGGCCTCTGCACCGAGGTGGCCGAGCGGCTGGGCGTGGCGGGAGCCGAGCTGCGCGACGTGAGCTTCGCCGCGGCGCTGCACGACATCGGCAAGATCCGGATCCTCAACAAGCCGGGGCCGCTGACTCCCGACGAGGTGGCCGTGATGCAGACGCACCCCGCGCTCGGCGCGCGCATCCTCCAGCCGGTCGCCGCACTGGCCGGGGCCGCCGCGCTGGTGCTGGCCTGCCACGAGCACTGGGACGGCAGCGGGTATCCGGCGGGGCGGCGCGGCGACGAGATTCCGCTCGGCGCTCGCATCATCTTCGCGTGCGACGCCTTCGACGCGATGACGACCGACCGCTGCTACCGGCCGGGGATGACCGCTCAGGATGCGATCGCCGAGCTGCGGCGCTGCTCGGGAACCGACTTCGATCCTCGCGTGGTCGACGTGCTGGTCGCGGTGGTGTCGGCGGGGATCGACGGCAGCGCGTCCTGACGCAGCCGGGCGTCCGCCCGGTTGTGTACAGTTGCCGCAGCACCCCGGACGGCGACGGCGCCGGACGGGTGAGGCGACGACGCCTCCAGGCGACTCCTGCGGGAGTGGCCTGGGGGCGTTTTTTTGTGCCCGGAACCGGACGAAGGGAGCGAGATGTCGACGATCGAGACGAACGCCGCGGCGGCGGCGGTGGAGGCGCGCCAGACGGTGCTGCGCGAAGTCGCGCAGGCGGACATCAAGTTCGTGCGCCTCTGGTTCACGGACGTGGTGGGACGGCTCAAGAGCTTTGCGATCACCCGCGACGAGCTCGAGTCGGCGCTCGACCACGGGATGGGGTTCGACGGGTCATCGGTGACCGGGTTCAACGCGATCGAGGAGTCGGACATGATCGCGATGCCGGATCCGACAACGTTTCGGATCATGCCGCCGGAATCGGGTGAGCAGTCCGTCGCGCGGATGTTCTGCGACATCCGCACCCCGGACGGCGACCCGTACGAGGCGGACTCCCGGCAGGTGCTGCGAAGCGCGCTCGATCGGATGCGCGGCCTTGGGTTCGACAGCTTCAAGATCGGGCCGGAGCTCGAGTTCTTCCTGTTCAGGATGGACGAGCAGGGCCGGCCGCACACGCTGGACGCGGGCGGCTACTTCGAGGACACGACGATGGACGCCGCCGTCGCGCTGCGCAAGGAGATCGTGCTCGCGCTCGAGGAGATGGGCATCCCGGTCGAGTACCTGCATCACGAGGTCGGGCCGAGCCAGCACGAGATCGACATCCGCTACGCGGACGCGCTCCAGATGGCCGACCACTGCATGACCTACCGCTCGCTGGTGAAGGAGGTCGCGCAGCGGCACGGGCTGCACGCGACGTTCATGCCGAAGCCGCTGTTCGGCGAGAACGGCTCGGGGATGCACACCCATCAGTCGCTCTTCGTCGGCGACTCGAACGCCTTCTTCGACGCATCTGACCCGTGGTACCTGTCCGACGTGGCGAAGAGCTTCATCGCGGGCCAGCTGCGCCACGCGCGCGAGATCTCGCTGCTCTTCGCCCAGTGGGTGAACAGCTACAAGCGACTGGTACCGGGCTACGAGGCCCCGGTGTACGTCGCGTGGTCGCGGCGCAACCGCTCGGCGCTGATCCGGGTGCCGCTCTACCACCCTGGCAAGGAGAAGGCGACGCGGGCCGAGATCCGCTGCCCGGATCCCGCATGCAACCCGTACCTGGCGTTCGCAGGCCTCCTGCATGCGGGCCTCGAGGGGATCGAGCGGGGCTACGAGCTGCCCGACCCGATGGAGACCAACCTCTACGAGCTGACCGCGCCGGAGCGCCGCTCGCTCGGCATCGAGTCGCTTCCGGAGTCGCTCGGCGAGGCGATCGCCGCGGCAGACGAGTCCGAGGTCGTCGAGAAGGCGCTCGGCGCCGAGCTGAAGGATCGCCTGATCGCGCTCAAGCGTCGCGAATGGGATGAGTACCGCGTGCAGCTCTCGGCTTGGGAGCTAGAGCGCTACCTGCCGGTGCTCTGAGGACGCACGGCCGCCCGGGCGGGGTCACCCGCCCGGGCGTGACCGCCCCACCAATCCGTCACGAATGCGTCACGATTCGCCCTCACCCACCCGTCGGGGCTTTGACCCCAATGGTTGGGTCGCCGATCTGCGGTATTGACACCGGCGGAGGCGTCACTCGGCCGACGGCGCCGACGGCGCGAACCGCGCCCCGTCCCAGACGCGAGGTTCGACCACGACGCCGTTCCCACCGCCCAGGCGCACGACGTTGTAGGCGTTCGGCTGGCCCCGCCGCCGCCGTGAGATCGCCGTCCCGGCCTGCACGGAGAGCAGCCCCGGCCCGCCCTTCATGAGATCGGCGTAGCCGACGTGGAGGTGGCCGGCGAGCAGCAGCTCGACACCCGCCGAGCGGATCGCCGGAAGCGCCTCGCGCTGCCCGTGCACGACGATCGTCCGCGGCAGGTCGGCCGGCGGGATGAAGGGGTGGTGCGTGACGAGTACCCGGTGGGCGCCGGAGGCCGCCTGTGCGAAGCGCTCGGCGATCAGCGTGACCTGGCGCTGGGAGATCGACCCCTCCTTCCACCTCCACGGCCGGGTCGTGTTCAGCCCGAGCACGGCAAGGTCGTCATCGAGGTGAAACGGGTCGAGGGCACGCGTGATCATCCTCGTGTAGCGGCCCATGGGCGAGGCGATCCGGCGGCCGACGTCGTAGAGCGGGATGTCGTGATTTCCAGGCACGACCAGCAGCGGGCCGGGCAGCGCGTCCAGGTATCGCCGGGCGGCGGCGAACTGCGTTCGCCGTGCGCGCTGCGTGAGGTCGCCGCTGACGACGACCAGCCGGGGCGCGAGCCGGTGCAGCTCCTCGGCGAGCGTGACGGCGAGGTGCCGATCCTCAGTCCCGAAGTGCAGGTCCGAGATGTGCGCGAGCTCGATCACGCCCGCGGCAGCCGCTGGCGCACCCGCAGCACCGGCGCGAACAGGTCGCCGTGCCGGTCGACCCGCTCCAGCGCCGCCTTCCAGTCGAACACGAGCTGTGTCGGGTCGCCTTCGTTCGCCGCCCGCTCGACCTCCTTCCACGTCACCGGCGTCGACACCGTCGGCTGCTCCCGGGCGCGCAGCGAGTACACGTTCACGGTCGTTCGCATCAGTCCGTTCTGGCTCCAGTCGACCAGGACGCGACCCTCACGCACTTCTTTCCGGATGTTCGACACGACCAGGTCGGGGTGCTCCTGCTCCAGGCGCAGGGCGACGGCGTGGGCGAATTCCTTGGTGCGGTCATAGCCGACCCGGCCGTTCAGCGGGGCGTAGAGCTGGAGCCCCTTCGAGCCGGACGTCTTCGGCCAGAACTCCAGGCCGGCCGCCTCCCCGAGCGAGCGAAGGAGCAGGGCAACCTGGCAGCACTCGACCACGGTCGCCGGCGTGCCCGGATCGAGGTCGAACACCAGCGCGGTCGGGCGGTCGACCGACGTGGCGCGCGCCAGCGACGTGTGCAGTTCGAGATCGGCGAGGTTCGCGAGCCAGACCAGCGTCGGCAGACCGGTCACGACGACGAAGTCGATCTCCCGGTCTCGCGTGGGCAGCCGGACGGTCTTGACCCAGCCGGGACGGTGCTTGGGCGCCTGCTTCTGGTAGAAGACCTCGCCGTCGACGCCGTTGGGGTAGCGCTTGAGCGTCAGCGGCCGGCCGCGAAGGTGCGGCATGAGGACGGGCGCGACGCGGCGGTAGTACTCGATCACCTCGCGCTTGGTGAACCCCGCGGCGGGATACAGCACCTTGTCCAGGTTCGTCAGCTTCAGCCGACGCCCGCCGACGGTCGCGAGCTCCTCGGTCACCGGTCGATCTGGTCGGTCGTGCACTCCTCGGGCGGCTTGTCGTCGCGGAAGCGAAGCAGGCGCGCGCCGTGGCGGATACGGCCGCCGCTCGTGTGCTCGATCTGCACCTCGCAGACGAGCTCGCGGCGCATGCTGTGCCAGGCGGACTCACGCTCACGCGACCACCGGCTCGGCCCCGGCTCGGCGTACTCGCCGGTGTCGTACTGCCGCACCACGTCCATCAGCTCGCGCGCCCGCTTGGCCGTGAACCCCGAGGTGTGGCCGACATGCCGGATGCTGCCGTCCGGCTCGTAGAGGCCGAGGATCAGCGACGCGACCGCGCCCTTGGCCTCGCGCTCCCGCCAGCCGATGGCGACCGTGTCGATGGTGCGCTGACGCCGCACCTTGACCATGCCGACGCGCTCGCCCGGGCGGTAGGGGGCGTCCAGCTGCTTGGCGACGACGCCCTCGCGGGTCTGCAGCCATGTCGCGGCGACCGAAGCGTCGGTGGTGTGCTCGATCAGGATCACGGGATCCCTGGCAACCCGCTCCAGCTGCTCCCGCCGGGCGGTGAACGGCTCGTCCATCAGCGACCGGCCGTCCAGGGCGAGCAGGTCGAACGCGACGTAGCGTGCGGGCGTCTCCTCCGAGAGCATCTTCACGCGCGAGGCGGCCGGGTGGATGCGCTGCTGCAGCGCCTCGAAGTCCTCATGCTCCCCGTCGGGAATGATCAGCTCGCCGTCCAGCACGTAGTCGCCGGGCGGGAAGCGCAGCTCGGGGAAGTACCGGTCGAGCGGCCGTCCGTTGCGCGACTGCACGGTGTGCGAGGCGCCGTCGACGACGATGATCGCCCGGAAGCCGTCGAGCTTGGGCTCGTAGCCCCAGCCCTCGCCGTCCGGCAGCGCCGGAGCGGGGTTGGCGAGCTGTGGCTTGATCGGGCCCGGCGCTGTTCCGCTCACGGTTTCACTCGTACACTGGTTGACACGATATGGCTCCCGGCCCTCTCTCTCAGACGATGGCCGCCGCCACGGCTGCGCGCGAGCCGGGTGGCGTGCCGAAACCGACGCGACTGGTCGCGATGGTACTCGACCGCTTCGAGCGCCTCGACGGCTCGCAGGCCGCGCGCGGCCGCGTGGGCGGGGGGATGCGGGTCGGCCTCGCCCTGCTGTTTGTCGCGAGCGCGCTCGCCGGTACGGTGCGCGCGCTGTCGGGCGGCGGCCTTCCCGGGCCGTCCATCGTGCTCCTCCTGATGTTCGCGGCCGTGCTGATGATGAACCGCATTGGCCGGTTCCTTCGCGACTGGTCACCCGTGCTGGTCATCCTGTTCCTGTACCTGGTCGGCTTCACCCTTGTGCAGCGTTTTCATATGCCGGTGTTCTACCGGCCGCAGTTCGACGCCGATCGCCTGATCGGCCTTGGGCAGCTTCCGACACTGCGCCTTCAGCACGCGATCGGGACGCCGCCCACGTGGCTCGGCGCCTATGCGGTCGGCACGTACCTGACACACTTCTTCTTCCCGCTGCTGGTCGGCTTCTATCTCTGGTGGCGCCGGAGCGAGGGTTTCACCCGGCTGATGTATGCGGATATCGTCGTCAGCGCGCTCGCATGTGTGACCACCGTACTGGCACCGACCGCGCCTCCGTGGCTGGCGGCGGAGCACGGGCTCGCTCCGGGAGTGCACGACGTCCTGCGGCACGCTCTGACGCAGATCGGCCTGAACGACCTGGCGCACTACAAGGGCGACGCGAAGGCCTACAACACGGTTGCCGCATTCCCCTCGATCCACGCCGCGTTCCCGGTGCTCGGATTGATCGCCCTCGTTCGCTACCGCGCCCCTCGATGGGCGCAGGCGGCCCAGCTCGTGCAGCTGCTCTCCGTCTGGTTCGTGATCGTGTGGACGGGCGAGCACTACGTCGTCGACATCGTGGGCGGCGTGGCCTACGCAGCCATCTCGTGGGTGGTCGTGAGCCGCCTCGCGATGGCGATCGACCGCTCGAGAGTCGCGAGCGCCGCAACGCTGGGGGCGGTCGGTCCGCCGCTGCGCCCGGCCGCCACCGCCGGCGACTGAGTCCGAACTAGACTCAGCCATGGCTGCGACCGACCGGACGGCCCGGCACCTCGAGCTGCTGATCGACACGATTGCGGCCGTCAACTCCTCGCTGGACATCGACGAGGTGTTCGAGCAGATCGCTTCGCGCGTCGCCGAGGCGCTCGATACGGACGCGTGCTTCGTCTACATCTACGATCAGGCCGACGATCTGCTCGAGTTGCGGGCGACGCACGGCACCCGCTTCGACGACCCGGCGCACCGGCCGCGCATGCATCTCGGCGAAGGCATCACCGGGACTGCCGCCGCACTCGGGCGGCCGATCATGATCGCCGAGGCCGCTCATCTCGATGCGCGCTTTGTTCGGTTCCCGAACCTGCCGGAGGAGGAGTACGAGTCGATCCTCGCCGTGCCGGTGATGGCCCGCGACCGGCTCGAGGGCGCGCTCAACGTGCGCACCCGGCTGCCGCGGGCGTTCGGCGACGACGAGGTGGCTCTCCTGACTGCGATCGCGGGCCAGGTCGGCCAGGCGATCGAGAACGCAAAGCTCTACGAGCAGACGCGCGCGCGGGTCTCCGAGCTCGAGTCGCTGGCCGTCCAGGAGATCCACCACAGGGTCAAGAACAACCTCCAGACCGTCGCCTCGCTGCTTCGCTTACAGGCGCGCTCGCTCGCAAACGACGCCGCCGGCCGCGCGCTCGACGAGAGCGTGAACCGCATCCTCTCGATCGCGGCCGTCCACGACCTGCTGACGACGGCGCACCGCGACGACGTCGACATCGCCGGCCTGATCGGCAGGCTCGAGGCGATGCTCGCCCAGGATCTGGACGGCCGTGAGGTGGTCAGCTCGCTGGAGGCGGTGGTGCTCCCCGGCGAGCGCGCCACGGCGGTCGCGCTGGTCTTCTGTGAGCTGTTCCAGAACGCGATCGAGCACGGCAGGGGACGCATCGACGTCCGGCTTCACCGCGACGGGACGAGCGCCGTGCTCTCGGTTGCCGACGAGGGGATCGGGCCGCAGCCGGGCCGGCGGGAGGGACTCGGGCTGACCATCGCCGGCGCGCTCGTGCGCGAGGAGCTGCGCGGGCGGCTGGAGCTGCTGGGAAGGGCGGTGGCACGGTTTCCGGTCGCGTCCTGATCGCCGAGGACGAGACGATCATCCGGCTGGACGTCCGGGCCATGCTCGAGCGGGCAGGCTTCGACGTCGTCGCCGAGGCACGCGACGGGCTCGAGGCCGTTCGCCTCGCGACCGCGCACGAGCCGGATCTCGCCGTGATGGACGTCAAGATGCCGAATCTGGACGGCATCGACGCGGCGCGTCAGATCATCGAGCGCCGGCCGATCCCGATCGTGATGCTCACGGCCTTCTCGGAAGCTGCGCTGGTCGGGCGCGCCGTCGACGCCGGCGTCTTCGGATATCTCGTCAAGCCGTTTCGCGAGAGTGACCTGCTTCCGGCGATCGAGGCAGCCCGCGCGAGGCACGCCGAGCTCGAGGAGGTTCGCGGCGAGGCAGGGTCCCTGCGAGCCGCGCTCGAGGCGCGGAAGGCGATCGAGCGCGCAAAGGGGCTGCTCATGGAGAAGGACGGGCTCAGCGAAGCGGACGCCTTCGCACGGCTGCGGGCCGCCAGCCAGCGGACGGGAAAGCCGCTGCGCGAGGTGGCCGACGCGGTGGTCGCGGCGTTCACTGCGAACGACCGTCCGGCATAACGTGTAGTGTCAGCTCAAGGCGGGGTATCGCCCGACCGATAGTCCGAAGCAACGTCTCTGGAAGGGAAGCCCGGCATGTTGCTTGCACTCGCGATCGTCGTGGCGGCTGCGCTGCTGTCGATGTGGATCTTTGCCCGGTTCGAGGACCGTGCCCCGAGCGACTTTCGGCGCAGCCTGCTGCACATGGGGCTGTCGCTGGTCGTCTTCTACATCGCGCGGCCGCTGCTGACGCCGGCCGTCGAGACGCTGGCATTTCCGCTCGACCGGTACGTCCTCGTGTTCCTCGTCGTGGTCCCCGCGCTGACGTACCGGTTCGTCAGCACGCTCTGGCTCCTGAACCTGGCGCAGCGCTCCGCGCGCTCTCGTTTCGGCTGACCGCGCCTCAGTGGTGGACGTGGTGGAAGGTCTGAGCGAACGTGTAGAACGAGGGGAACATCAGCACCACGAACATGGCGGGGAAGATCAGGAAGATGAGCGGGAAGAGCATCTTGATCGGCGCCTTCTGCGCCCGCTCCTCTGCCGTCGCCTTGCGCAGCAGCCGGCTCTCACGCGCCAGGTTACGCATGATCTGCCCGATTGAGACACCCAGCTGCTCGCCTTGGAGCACAGCGCGAACGAATGCCCGCACGCCCGGCGTGTCGCAGCGCAATAGGAGGTTGCGGAGCGCCTCCTCCGACGACAGGCCGAGGCTCTGCTCGCGGAGCGTCAGCCGCAGCTCTGCACCGAGCGGCCCGTCCACGTGCTGCGAGGCCATCTTCAGCGATGCGTTGAAGCTGAGGCCGCCCTCAACGGTGACGACCAGCAGGTCGACGAGGTCGGGGAGCGACCGGTCGATCGCCGCGAACCGGTTGCGCGCCCGGCTCCGCACGACCGTCAGCGGGCCGAACCAGCCGATGTAGAAGGCAAGCGCGATGAATGCCAGCGTGAGCACGAACGGCGGCTGTGCCACCACGCCCAACCACACGGCCAGCCCCATCAGCGCGACGGTGCCAAGCACTCGGTAGCCGAGCAGCTTGGCTGGGGAGGTGTCGTACATGCCGGCGCCCATGAGCTGCGCGCGCATGTCCATCCGCATCTTCTCGTTCACCCGCCCGAACATGCGCTCGCCGAAGGAGTTCGCGAGCCGGTCGACTGCCGTCCGCACCGGGCTTGCACCCGCGGCCGCCTCGGGGGCGACGACGTAGCCGTACGCCGGGATCTGCTCCAGCGTCTGCGCGGTTCGCGCACGAGGGAGGGCCAGCGCTCGCAGGAGCAGAACGATCGCGAGCCCGACGCATCCGAGTCCCAGTAGCAGCAGTGTCATGTCGGCGCCCTCCTAGAGCTCGATCTTGACGATCTTCTTGATCAACAGCGACCCCGCCACGACCATCACGGAGGCCATGCAGAAGAACACGACGCCGACCGTGGTGTGGAACAGCGGGTGCAGGTATCCCGGGTTCAGCACCGAGATTGCGAGGAGCAGGAAGACTGGCAGTGCGGTCACGATCCAGCGCGACAACCGGCCCTGCGCGGTCAGCGTCTTCACCATTCGCCGGAGTTCAGCCCGTGCGCGGATGTTCTCAGTCACCCGGTCGAGCACCTCGGCGGTGTTCCCACCTGCTTGTCGCTGGATCTGCGCCACGATTGCGATCTGACGAAGGTCGGCGTTCTGCATGCGGCGTACGGTGTCCTCAAATGCCTGATCGATGTGCATGCCCGCCTGCTCGTCGTTGACGACGCGGCTGAACTCGCTCCGCGACGGCTCGGACGCGTCCTCGATGACGACCTTCAGCGCGCCCGTCAGGCTGTGTCCCGACCGAAGCGCCGAGGCGAGCACCTCGAGGTTGATCGGCAGTTGCTCGGCGAACCGGGTCCGTGCCGATTCGGCACGCTGGTCGATCCAGGCCCTGGCAACGATGGGACCAGCCAGGCCGACCACCGCCAGTGCGGTCGCCCCGGTGAGCACGGCGAGCGCCAGACCGGCCGCGATGCCGCCGATGGTGCTCACCACCATCAGTTGGGCGGCGCCGACGCTCACCCCGGCAACGTCGACCTCCTCCTTGAACCGCTCCCACCGCGGCTTGCCGGCAAGGGTGCGCTCCGTACGGTCGTAGATCGTCTCCGCGATGGCGGTGACGGCAGGCGTGCCGTCCTCGGGCTGCGTGAGGGCGTCCGGGTCGACGTAGCGGGTGACGCGGCGCCGCATCGCCCGACGGCCCGGCTGGACGACGACGATCACCGCGTAGGCGATCAGCATCGCGCACAGCGCCGCTACCGCGACCAGCGCAATCCATGAGGTCAGCAGCCGCTGCCACACGGTCGGGTTGTAGGAGGCGGTCGTGTCCTTGATCTCGGGCGCCCGGTAGCGGAACACCGGCGCCGTGCCATAGCCGTCGACCGACACCTGCACGTCGACGTCGGCGCCGGCGCGCGAGGGGGAGACGTACCGAAGCACGTACTGGTTGGCCAGCTGCACCCCGAGCTGGTTGAAGATCCCTCCCAGCTGCCTCGAGGTCGGCGCGTCAGTGTACGTGCCCCCGGCCCCTTGGGCCAGATCGGTCAGCGTGGTGGCATCGAAGCCCTTCCCCTCAAGCCCGACCGTGAAGATCCGCACGCCACCGTTCACGGCGTTGCCGGTGACCTCGTTCAGCGACCCCGTGCTCCCCGTATCAGCGCCGTCCGAGAGCAGGACGACCGATCCGGACTTGATGTGCGCGGAGGTGAGCATCGAGATCGCCTGGTCGGCGGCGTCGAAGATGTGCGTCCCGCTGTGTAGGGCCGGTTCGTGCGCCAGCGCGGCTGCGATCTCGCTCGCGTCGGTCGTGAACGGCAGCAGCGTCTGCGGCGTACGGCTGAACGCGACGACTGCGATCGGCTGGTTCGGCGTCCGCTGTGCGACGAAGGCACGGGCGGCCTTCATGGCGTCGGCGATCGGCGCTCCGTGCATGCTCTCGCTGGCATCGATCACGAGCACGACGCCGAAGCGATTGGAGCTCGCGTCGCCACCTGCGACCGTGATGCCCGAGACCGGGGAGTCGTTCTCGGTGACATGGACCTCGGTCGAATCGAGCTTGGCGCCGGGCGGCAGCGTGAGCACGTAGCTGCGGCTCGGCCAGCCGAGCGAGCTGGCGCCCGAAACCGACAGGCCCGTGTCGCCGGCGAATGCCGGAGTCGCCGCGAGCCCGGCGCAGATGGTGACGATCAGGGCAGTGAGGATGCGACGTTTCATGCCCGCACGCCCGCGAGCTTTCCGGCCGGGACGCCGCCCGGCTCGTGGAACGTGCCGTCCGGCAGCTCGACACCGTGCTTCCGGAACTTGTCGACGAAGCTCGGCCGAAGCCCGGTGGCCTCGAGCCGGCCTGTGACCACCCGGTCGGTGGTGACGCGGTCGAACCGGAACGCAAAGATGTCCTGGAGCGTGACGACATCGGACTCCATCCGCTGAACCTCCGTGATGGCGGTGACGCGGCGTGAGCCGTCCTCCAGCCGCTCGAGGTGGACGAGCAGGTCGAGCGCTCCTGCCACCTGCTGGCGGATCGCTCGCACCGGCAGGTCGAAGCCGGCCATCAGCACCATCGTCTCGATGCGCGCGAGTGCGTCGCGCGTGCCGTTGGCGTGCACGGTCGACAGCGACCCGTCATGGCCGGTGTTCATTGCCTGCAGCATGTCCAGGGCCTCGGCCCCGCGGACCTCGCCGACGATGATTCGGTCCGGCCGCATCCGCAGCGCGTTGCGGACCAGCTCGCGGATCGGGACCTCGCCCTCGCCCTCGATGTTCTTGGGGCGGGCCTCAAGGCGGAGCACGTGCCGCTGGCCGAGCTTCAGCTCGGCGGCGTCCTCGATGGTGACGATGCGCTGGTCGTTGGGCACGGCCTGGCTGAGCGCATTGAGCAGCGTCGTCTTCCCAGAGCCGGTACCGCCGGAGATGAGGATGTTCAGCTCCGCGCGGACGCAGCGGTGGAGGAAATCGACGGTCTCCTCGGACAGCGAGCCGAGGCCGACCATGTCCTCCAGTGACAGCCGCCGCTCGCCGAACTTGCGGATCGTGACGAGCGGGCCCGACAAGGAGAGCGGCGGGATCACCGCGTTGACGCGCGAGCCGTCGGGCAGGCGGGCGTCCACCATGGGTGAGGACTCATCGATGCGACGCCCGACCTGGGCGACGATCTTGTTGATGATGCGCCGCAGGTGCGACTCGTCCTGGAAGCGGATCGGCACCTCGTAGAGACGGCCGGCGCGCTCAACCCAGACGTCGAGCGGCCCGTTGATCATGATCTCCGTCACAGAGTCGTCGGCCAGCAGTCGCTCGATCGGGCCATGCCCGAGGATGTCGTCGGCAACCGCCTCGGCCACGAGTGCGCGGTCTTCTCGCGACAGGCCCGGCTCGGCGCGCAGGTGTCCGTCGATCGAGGACGCGACGTGGTCGCGCAGCGCGTCGCGATCTATCGCGGTGTTCGACAGCTTCGGCCCGACCTCCGAGATCACCGCCATGTGCACGCGGTTCTTGATGTCGGCGAAGGGGTCGGCCTCGAAGCTGCGCTCGTGCTGCTCGCGGCCGGCCGTGAGTCGTTCGTGGAGTTCCATCAACCCTTCCTTCGGAGCAGCCGGCGGCCGTCGGAGCCGCCGTCGGTGGTGGTCTGGGTGGAGACGACGTCCGGCTGGTAGATCGCGGCCAGCTTTGCAAACACGGCCGCCGCCTCGGACTTCGGCTTGGCGAGCACGATCGGCTCGCCCTCGTTGACTGCTTTGGGGATCTCGCGGTCGCTGGGAATGAAGATCCCGGGCTCTCGGCCCACGATGGTCGCCACGTCGGCGTGCGTGATGCCGACCCGGCTGTCGGCGCGGTTCAGCACCAGCGACACCTGATCCTGGGGGTAGCCCATGAGATCGAGCGTCTCAAGCCCCAGCCGGGTGTTCTTGAGCGAGAGGGTGTCCAGCATGCCGACGAGGGCCACGTCGCTGGAGACGTCGATCGAGGCGATCACCTCCGGCGTAAACCCGGGGGGCGTGTCGACGATCACGTATTGGTGCCGCTCGCGGAGCGCCCGGTACATCTCGGACAGGAACTCCACCGTGACAGCCGATGCCTGATCCGGCCGGCCGGGAGCGAGCAGCACGCGCAGCCCGGATCGATGGGTGCTCAGGTATCCCTCGACCTTGTCTCCGTCGATCGTTCCGGCGGCGGTGGCGAGGTCGAAGATGGTTCGGTCGGGCTTCATCCCCAGCGAGAGCCCCACGTCGCCGAACTGCAGGTCGAGGTCGACCAGCACCGCGGACGCGCCGGTCTGAGCGAGCTTCACCCCGAGGTTGCATGCGGTGAGCGTCTTGCCCGTGCCTCCTTTCGGGCCGAGCACGACGATCATGCGCTTGGCCGCCGGCGGGACGCCATCGGTTCCCTCGCCGGGGACGTCGCGCCGCGTGATCGCCTTGTCGATCATGAACCGCAGCTGATCCGGAGTGAGCGGAAGGGTCGCGATGTCGTCCGCCCCGGCCGCGAAGGCGCGGCGGACGAAGCCGTTCGGCGATCCCGTGCAGAGAACGAGGACGGGACGATCCGGGTACTGGCGCCGCGACTCCTCGACGAGCAGCACCGCGCCGTCCGAGTCGGGCCCGCACGCCACGATCAGCAGATCGGTGCGGTTCCGCAAGGACGCCTCGCGCACGCCGCCGTAGCCGTCGACCATGGCCACGACCTCGACCTCGTCGTCCATCGGCATTGCCGCCTTGACGGCACCGCGGTCGATCGCCGGATCGACGGCGACGAGCGCCCGGATCGTCCCCTCCATTACTTCCCTCCGAACGAGCGCTCGACGGCGACCGGCTTGACGCCGAAGAGCACGGTCTCGAGGGTGACGAAGTTGTCGCGGCTGTTCAGATCGAACGAGTTCTTCGCGTCCGCGCCGCGGACGGTCACCCAGAGTTTGCCGTTCTGGGAGGCGAAGGCCACGTTGGATGCCTGCGCATCGGTCAGCGCCACGACGATGTTGTCATCGCTCGTCCCGACCGTGCCCGCGTCGCCCGGCTTGACTCCCGGGGGCACGAACAGCACCGGCACGTCCTGAGCGATGATCTTCAGCACGGGACGCTGCTGGGCGCCCTGCTTCGGCACGCCGTTGCTGTCGAGCGGGATCACGTTGAAGCCGCCCAGGATGTCGACGTGGTCGCCGGCGTGCACGTAACCGATCGCGCCTGTGGCCGCATCCAGCGGGATCGCGATCGCGCGCATGTCGTCCTTGACCTTGACCGCCGCCGCGTCGCTGGGCGCCGTCGTGAACTCCGTTGTCGTCAGCTGCGTGCCGGGGTAGACGGTCGCCGAGGCGACGCGGCCGGCGATCTGCGACGGATCTGTGATGGCGCCATCCTGGAGATCTCCGCGACGCACCTCCATCTGCTTGAACATGTGCTGGGAGGCGACGGTGTCGCCGGACGTGCCCTGTGAGATCTGCTGGTTGGCGACCAGCACCGGCACGCTCTCGTTGTCGTTGTTCAGGCTGTCGCGGTACTGCGCCAGGTAGACGAGCAGCAGGGCTACCGCGACTGCCGCGACCACCCCGCCGACCAGGACGGTTCCTCCGCGGCTCTGCATGATTCGTTGCACGACGTCTCTCCTTCGTTCTCGATTACTGGGTGAGCACGAGCTCGCACGGGCTCAGATCGGTGAAGTCGCACTGCTGGGTCGCAGGTGCGTTGTCAACTTTGTCAACATACTTGATGAAGTAGCCGGCCACCTGGCCCTTGCCGGGATGCTCGTCGCCCGCGCAGGGGTCCTGGTTGCCGCCATTCGATCCACCCCAGCCGGTCACGTAGAACGAGGCGAAACCGAGCACGGGGAACGTCTGGTTGCCCGGCGACTGGAACGAGTCGAACGGCACGCGGAAGATGGTGATCACCCGGCGCGGATCGGTGATGGCCGGGTACGTGCTGGGACTCGCGCAGCCGCTGGTGTTGCCCGTGCGGCCGGCCATGCCGTCCTCGACCTGGCTGGGTGAGACGCTGGCCGTCTGTACCGGAACGCACTGCCACGGCTGGGCGGGGAAGCTCTGCACCTTGCTCGGGCACGGGTACCACGGGGAGACGAAGCCGTTGACGGCGTAGCCGGGCGCGCAGCCGCTGATGATCTCGTCCTTGAGATTCGGGATGCCCGGGTCGCAGTCGAGTGCATGGGTCTGCGACGAGCTGGAGCTGAGGTCGATGATCTTGTGCGTCCCCGGCGTGATGTCGGCTTGGACGCCGATCTGAGCGACCGCCGAGTAGGTGGCCGGCGCGATCAGGTACGGGCCGTTGTAGGACATGCCGTTGAGGCTGAACTGCGCCAGCTCGACCGGCTCGATCGTGCCTCCCAGCACGCGTGCGGCCGTGCCGAGGTCTGTCATGCACTTCACCTTGCTGCAGCCGTTCGGGACGCTGTAGACGTCGAACCAGTCGAGCCCCGACGGGCCGGGGATGGTGACCGCCCAGTCGCTGGTCGAGCCGACGCGCGTCATCGTGCAGCCGGTTCCCGTGCACGTGTTCGACCCGATCAGCCGCAGGGCGGTCGGGGCGGTGCCCGCGACCGTCACGGTGACGACGGGCGAGCAGGCGCCGTCCGTGTACTGGCCGTCGTACGCGCAGTTGTTGGCCGACATCACCGAGCTCGACAGCGTCGTCGCGCCGCCGCCCCCGGGCCGGCCCCGGACGCCGGAGTACCCTCCGGTCGCGCTGGAGCTCGCCGTGCAGCTGACCGGGGCGGTGCAGATCTGAGCGAGCGTCCCGTTGATCGAGAACGACGTTGGCGCCGTCGCGATGATCATCCCCACCGACACGCCGGCTCCGACCGGCAACGACACGGACGACGAACTGTTGTCCCATCGGGTCAGTCCGTTGGTCGTCCCGTCGCGGGTGAGCTGCGTCTTGGCGAGCACCGCGCCGGTCGACTCGTTCACCCAGATCGCCGCGGCGTTGGTGAACGTCGGATCCGGGAAGCCGATGGGCAGGAGCCCCTCGCCGACGTCCGGCTTGAGGATCTCGGCCCGGGCATGGGCGGTGATGTCCGGATTCGCGAGCCCGGCCAGGTTGGCGACCTTGATGAACCACGGAGCCCCGGTTTCGCTGACCGTGGCGTCGACCCACTTCGTGCCGCACGGAGCCCCCGCGCTGCCGGGCGCCGCGCCGCCGTTCAGGACGACGTGGACGCTTCCGGCGGCCACACCCCCGACCTGCGGGTTGTACGGAGCGCCCGGGTTCGTCGCGCTCGGGCCGGCGTACTTCAGCGCCTCCGAGTAGACCGCGCTGTCGACGCTGGCGGTGCACGGAAAGGCGTAGACGCCGCCACCCGCAAGCACGGCGGCATCCGCCTCGATCTGGAGGTGGCGCTTGTGCTCCCACCAGTTGCCGATGTCGATCGCGAACGACGCCATCATCAGGATGACAGGGAGGAACACGGCCACCATCACGAGCACGCCGCCGTGGTCATGCTGCCGGGCGTAGGTCACGCGCACCCCGCGCCGTACACGCCGGCCGGCAGCCGCTCGAGGCGCATCGTCGCGCTGCTGGTGAACGTCGTCTGGGTCGCGCCGAGCGCGAGGAACGGGATCCACTGGTACGTTCCGCTCACGGTGACCGTCACCGGATCACCGACGTTCGAGGTGCCGTTGGGAAAGCTGATGCAGACCTTGGCCTTGCCGGTCACGGACGACGAGCCGTTGAGGAACTCGGCGGTGTCGGCCTGCTGCCTGATCTGGTTCTGCAGAGTGCCGCCCCCGCTGCTGGGCAGCCGTGCGACGACCGCCCAGCGGGCGCCCTCGTTCGCCATCTGCTGGGCGTCCTGCCAGTAGTTGATCGCGCGGCCGAAGTCGAAGATGCCGAGGATGATGAGCAGCAGCAGCGGCAGCACGAGCGCGAACTCGACCAGTGCGACGCCGGACTCGCCGGCGTGTCGCCGTGTGCGTGGGCGGTGCCGGGCGCTCATCAAAGCTTGGATGCGACGGACGCGAAGATCGCGTTCAGGTCGGGGCCGAGGGCGACGAGCGTGATCACGCCGACGAGCGCAACGAACAGCAGCACGAAGCCGTACTCGACCATCGTCTGGCCGCTGTCGGGATGATCGGAATGCTGGATGGTGTCCATGACGATCCTTCGGTGAATGGGCCGCCTCGCGCGGCCCGGGGTGCGGCACGCCCCGTGGTTCGGGGCGTGCCGCCGTGCCGGTGCTACAGGTGGGTGGCGACGCTCGTGAAGATCGCCTTGAGGTCGGTGCCGACCGTGATGAGCGTGGCAATCGCCACGATCGAGACGATCGCGAGGATGAGGCCGTACTCGACCATCGTCTGGCCGTCCTCGCTGTCGCGGCGAGCCGCGAGCTCGAGCATGAAGTCACGCATGACTTCCCTCCTTGGGGCAGTGCCCCGTCGATGTGCGCCCGCACCGTGCGGGCCTCTCCGTCCGTGCGCCATGACCGTCACCGCTCCGCCACCACTCGTAGGCCGGAGCCGGACGCGAGCCGGGTGAGACCGGCGACGCTCGCGTCCTCGAGGGGTCCTGACTCGACCGACCCAAGGTCGTCGATCCAGGCCTGCCGCTGATCCGACAGGTAGACCACCATCGACGTACATGCAGCGAAGCGGTGGGTGATCAGCGGGCGGACGACTGTTTCGTCCAGGTAAGTGACGTCGACCACGACCAGGTCGGGGTCGAACTGCTCAGCCGCCGCGTCGAACGACGCCCCCGGGAAGGGCACGCTGATCACGTCGGCCACCTCGCGAAAGGCGGGCTCGAGCGCGCTCAGCATGAGCGGCGGGAACCCGACGAGCAGCACGCGCCGCGGTGAGCGGGCACGTCGTGATCGTCGGATTCGGCGCACGTCCATGTCGGTCAGTGTCCGGCCGCTCCCAACCGCCGGCCATCGCACGAAGCGATGATTCCGGCGGGTGATTTTTTCTCACCCGGGGTGCGTCAGACGCCGGCGGCCGCGCGCAGCTGCTGGTAGCGAGCCGCGGCGGCCGAGCGGTTCGGTGCCTCGAGCTTCGCGAGAATGTGCGACACGTGCGTGCGGACGGTCTCCACCGAGATGCTGAGTTCCGCCGCCACGCCGCGGTTGGTCATGCCCGACGCGATCCGCTCGAGCACGTCCCACTCCCGCTCGGTCAGGCGCCGCTGCGACGGCAGCAGCTCAGCGAGCGGCGCCGACGCGGCCTGCGCCCGGAACTCCGCCAGCAGCTCGGCTGTCATCCTCCGCGTCAGCGTCGCCTCGCCGCGCGCCGCGGCACGGATCGCGTCCGTGAACGTCTGCACGGGCATGTCCTTGGTCAGGTAGCCCATCGCGCCCGCCCGGATCGCGCTCAGCATCGGCTCGGCAGCACCGTCCACGCCGGTCGCGATCACCGTCCCGCCGGCTCCGGCGATGGCCTGGATCGCGAACAGCGCACCGCGAGGGGCCGGCTCGAGCGACAGGTCGACCAGCACGACCGCGCCCTTCGCGCGCGCGGCCAGCCCGATCGCCGATTCGGCGCGTGTCGCCGTGCCGACGATCTGAAATCCGCTGTCGCGCAGCGACCACTCGAGCCCTCGCAGCGAAAGCTCTTGTGAGTCGCAGATGCTGACAGCGATCGTGTCGGGAGCCCCATGCATCTGCAATGCCCGCCCCATTCGTTTTGTGGGCATTGCAACGATACGTGCATGCGGCACGGCCGTCAACGCGGCCAGACGACGTCGTGCCGCGCGCTCAGGGCGTGTGCAGCGCGTGCAGCCGGTGGTAGGCCGCGGCTGCGGCGGACCGGTTCGGCGCCTCGAGCTTGGCGAGGATGTTCGAGACGTGCGTCCGCACGGTTTGCACCGAGATGCTGAGGTCGCCTGCGACACCGCGGTTGGTGCGGCCCTGAGCGACCAGCTCGAGCACCTGCCATTCGCGTCGCGTCAGCCGCCGGTCTGACGGCAGCAGCTCCGCGGACGGCGTCCGGGCGGCCAGCGCGCGGAACTCGTGGACGAGCGCGCTGGTCATAGAGCGCGATATCGGCGCTTCGCCGCGCGCTGCGGCGCAGATCGCCTCCGTCCAGGCGTGGAGCGGCAGATCCTTCGTCAGGTAGCCGGTCGCCCCCCAGCGGAGCGCCCGGAACAGCGCCGCCGGTTCGCCGCTGGTGCCCGTGGCGATCGCCGTGCCGCCGACAGCGGAGACCGCGGCAACCACGTCGCCGGCGCCCTCGAGATCAACGTCGACCAGCACGACGCACCCGCGTGCGCGGCCCGCGAGCGCCAGCGCCCCCATGCGTGTCCGCGCCGTCGCGAAGACGGGGATCGATGCCGCCTGGAGGGCGGCGGTCAGCCCTGCGAGCGCGATCTCGTTCGCGTCGCAGATGCCTGCCGAGGGCGTGTTGGGAGCCGTGTCCATACCACCTTGGTGAAGCCGCAACAGAAGTGGAACGTATTGCCACCGTACGGGCGCGCCGGGCTGCTGTCAACGCAGCGGAGGCGCCGTGCATCAGCGGCCGACGAGCCGCAGCGCCCGCTGCGGGAGCAGCCCGAGCAGCGCATCCGGGCTGACGTCGTCGGCCGGGCCCGACCAGCCATGGCCGAGGTCGTCCACCCACCTTCCTCCGCCCTCCGACAGGAACACCAGGACGGATCCGAGGTGGCGGAACCGCTCCATCAGCAGCGGCCGCACCCGCCGCTCGTCGAGGTACGTCACGTCGACCACCACGAGGTCGGGCCGCACGGCCGTCACCGCCCGGTCGAACGCCGTTCCGGGAAACGGCACCGCCGAGACATCGATGGAGTCGCCCAGCGGGCCCTCCAGCGCGCGCATCATCAGCGGGGTCAGCCCCACCAGCAGCGCGCGCCGCCGCCGTGACGTGCGAGGGCTGCGGCGGTCGTGCATGCAGCGATTCTCCGGGCGTCGCCCGACCGCGTCAATCCGCCGCTGCAGCCGTCATCCCGCCCGCAGCTCCCACTCGCGGTAGAGGTAGGCCAGCTCCTCCTGCACCTGCTGGTGGCGCCGGCCGTCATCCGCCACCGCGGTGTGATCGCCGTACGCCTCCGGCTGCGAAAGCCTCGCCGACAGCGCGCCCAGCTCCTCCTCGAGCTGCTCGATCCGCTCCTCGAGCCGGCGGGTCTCGCGCGCCGACCGGACGCTCGCGTCCTTCGTCGTGCTGTTCGCCTTCGGCGGGGCGGGTCGCCTTTGCGCCGGTGCCTCCGCGCGTTGAACCGCCTGCTCGTGGTCGCGCGCGTACTCGCCGAATCCGCCGTCGCGGAGGCGCAGCGCCTCGTCCTCGATCGCGATCGTGCGGGTCGCGATCGCCTCGATCAGCGCGCGGTCGTGCGAGACGAGCAGGATCGTCCCGGGGAACGCCGTCAGCGCGTCCTCGAGCGCCTCCCGGCTCTCGATATCGAGGTGGTTCGTCGGCTCGTCCAGGACGAGCAGGTTCGCGCCGGACACGACGATGCGCGCCAGCGCGAGCCGCCGCCGCTCGCCGCCGGAGAGCACGCTCACCTGCTTCTCCGCCTCCTCGCCGCTGAACAGGAACCGCCCGAGCAGCGTTCGCGCCTGCGGCCCCGTCAGCTTCGTCCCCTGCGCGACGGCGTCGACGAGCTTCGCGTGCTCCGGCAGCTCCAGCGACTGCTGGCTGTAGTACGACACCGTCACGCCGTGCCCGATCTTCGCCTTGCCCGCAGCCGGGGGGCGCTTGCCGAGCACGGTCTCGAGCAGCGTGGTCTTGCCGGCGCCGTTGCGGCCGATCAGCGCGACCCGCTGTCCCCGCTCGATGTGGAACGTCCCGTCGCGCACCAGCGTCCGTCCGGCGACCTCGACGTCGAGATGCTCCGCCTCCATCACGACCCGGCCACTGCGCGGCGGCGCCGGGAAGTCGAAGGCGAGCGACCGCTGCTCCTGCGGACGATCCACCCGCTCGATCCGGGCCATCGCCTTCAGCTTGCTCTGCGCCTGCCGCGCCTTGGTTCCGTACCGGAACCGGTCGACGAACCGCTGCAGGTGCGCCAGCTCCTGCTGCTGCCGCTCGTACTGGTCCGCCTGCGAGGCCAGGCGCTCGGCTCGCTCACGGCGCCAGTGCGAGTAGCTGCCCTTCGTCAGCCTGCCCTTGCCCCGGTCCAGCTCCAGCACGCTCGTCGCGACCGACTCGAGAAACCAGCGGTCGTGCGACACGAGGATGAGCGACGCGTCCAGCCCGTCCAGGTACTCCTCCAGCCACTCGATCGAATCGACGTCGAGGTGGTTGGTCGGCTCGTCGAGCAGCAGCAGATCCGGCTCTCCCGCGAGCGCCCGGGTCAGCGAGGCGCGCGTCAGCTCACCTCCCGAGAACGTCTCCAGCGGGCGCTCGAGGTCGTCCGGCGTGAACCCGAGGCCGCGGGCGATCCCCTCCAGGCGGGAGCGCCACGCGTAGCCCCCGGCCCGCTCGAAGTCGGCCTGCACCTGGCCGTACTCGCGCAGCGTGCCCTCGTCGCTCGCGCCGTCCGCCATGCGCCGCTCGATTGCCCGCAGCCGCTCCTCGAGCGCCGCCGCTGCCGCCGCCCCCTCGCCGACGTAGCGCCCGAGCGTGACGCCGCGGCGGAGCGGCGGCCGCTGGTCGTGCAGCGCCACCGTCGTGCCGCTGGTGAGCGACACCGTCCCGGCCTCCGGCTCGAGCTCGCCGGCGATGATCCGCAACAGCGATGTCTTGCCGGCGCCGTTGCGCCCGACCAGGGCGACCCGGTCGCGCGGCCGCACGATCGCCGAGACGTCGGTGAGCACCTCGTCACCGCCGTACGACAGCCTCACCTGTGTCAGGTGGAGCGACATTCGAGCACCACCTTGCCGAACCGCCCGGGCTGCTCCAGCCGTTCGTGCGCCGCCGCCGCCTGCTCCAGCGGGAACACGGTGTCGACCACGGGCCGCCACTCCGCGCCGGCCACATGCGCCAGCAGGGCGTCGAACTCGCGCGGGCTGCCCATCGTCGTGCCGAGCAGGTTCCACTGTCCGTAGAACAGCGACGGCAGGTCGATCTCCGCGGTGTTTCCGGCCGTGCGGCCGAAGCTGACCAGCGTGCCGCCGCGGCGCAGGCAGCGAAGCGCTCCCGCCCAGGCCGGGGTGCCGGCGCTGTCCACGATCAGGTCGACCTCGCCCACCTGCTCCGCCCAGTCCGCATCGGTGTAGCGCACTCCGCTGTCTGCACCCAGCTCGATCGCGTGGTCGATGGTCGCGTCGCTCGACGAGGTGACGACCACGTCGGCGCCGTGCGCGCGGGCGATCTGGATCAGGAAGGTCGCCGCCCCGCCGCCGGCCCCCGTGATCAGCACCCGCATGCCTGGCTCCACTCGCCCGCGCGTCACCAGTGCCCGCCACGCTGTCAGGCCGGCCAGCGGCAGGGCTGCGGACTCGTGCCAGGTGAGGCGCTGCGGTCGTGGCCGCACGTCGTCGGCCGGGATGGCGATGCGCTCGGCGTACGTTCCCTGGCGCGGCACGCCGAGGATCGCCCATCCCGGCGCCGGCGCATCTTCGCGGGCGCCCCAGCCGACGCTGGGATTGATGACGACCTCCTCCCCGATGTCCACGCCGGTGACGCCGTCGCCCAGCTGCGAGACCACCCCCGCACCGTCCGAGCCGAGCACGGCGCCGTGGTTTCCGGGGGCCGTCCGCTGCCAGACGTCCCGGTGGTTGAGCGCCGCGGCCACGAGGTCGACGACGACCTCGCCCGGGAGCGGCTCCGGGTCAGGAACGTCGGCGGCGACCAGATGGTCGGGGCCGCCGTGGTCGTTGAGGATGACCGCGCGCATGGCCGTATGATGCCGCGTCGTGCCCGTGACCAGCACCGCCTTCCGCTACCTCTCGCAGGAGGACGTCGTGGCGGCGGGCGGGCTGGACATGGCGGCGATCGTGGACGTGATCGAGCGGGCGTTCCGCGTCAAGGCAGCCGGGCAGGTGTTCATGCCGCCGAAGGTGATGATCACGTGGTCGGACGAACCGGGCACCGAGGAGACGCACGGGCGGATCATGACCATGCCCGCCTACGTCGGCGGCGAGTTCGACGTGGCCGGGCTGAAATGGATCCCCAGCGTGCCCGACAACCCTGCCCGCCGGGGGCTTCCGCGAGCGAACGCGCTCGTTCTGCTGAGTGACCGCGAGACGGGGCTGCCGCTCGCCGTCATGGACGGCACGGTCGTGTCCGCCATGCGAACGGGCGCCGTGACGGGCGTGGCCGTCCGGCACCTTGCCCGCGGCGACGAGCGCCGCGCCTGCCTGCTGGGCGCGGGCGTGCTCGCGCACACCCAGCTCTCGGCGCTGCGGGTGGTGATGCCCTCGCTCGAGACCGTGACGGTGTACGACCCCGACCTCACCCGCGCCGAGCGGTTCTGCCGCGGGCAGTCACACGAGACGGGGCTCGACGTTCGCCGCTGCGAGTCGGCCGAGCAGGCCGTCCGCGGCGCCCAGGTCATCGTCCCGGCGACGATGGCGGTCGAGCCGACGTTCGACCCCGGTTGGCTGGACGAGGGCGTCACCATCGTGCTCGTCTCGAGCCTCGACGGGCCGACCGGCCTTCACGCCCTCACGGATCTGCTCGTGGTCGACGACTGGGAGCACGAGTCGACCCATTCCGGCCGCTACGCGGAGCGGCTCGTGGCGGAGGGCCTGACCCCGGCCGACGGATCGGGTGCGGTCGAGCTGGCCGCGGTGGTGGCGGGAAGCCACCCGGGACGCACCGCTGCCGCTCAGCGCGTCGTCGTCTCGCCCGTGGGGTTGGCGATGGACGACATCACGACGGCCCACCACGTGCTGCAGAACGCCGATCGCCTCGGCATCGGCACCGAGCTGCGGCTGCGCTCGGGGCCCCCCGTGTGGGAGTAGGTCAGGCCGGCGGTGTCGCTTCGCCGCCCGCGGTGACGGGCACGGGCTCGGCTCCGGATGCGGACGCCAGCTCGTCGATCCGGTGCTGCGTCTGGATCGGCAGCTGGACGAACTGGCAGCCGACCCGCCAGCGGCCGAAGGCCATACGGGACGCCTGCATCGCGACCAGCTCACCGAGCACGCGGATCCCGTGCACGGAGGTGTCGATCTCGAGCCGGTCGCCGACCTCGAGCGGCGTCTCGAGGCTCACGCCGACTCCGCTGGACGAGATGTCGAGCAGCCGTCCGAGCAGCCGCGTGCCGGGCGGCATTGAGGACGCGCTCACCGTTCGCAGCGTCGCGGTGCAGTCGGTGGCCACGCGGTCCTTCAGGCGGTAGGGCTTGCGCCGGAGGACTTCGTCCACGTGCAGCATGGCGCCGCTCTCCAGCCCGCCCAGGAAGTACACCTCCCTGATCGTGCAGCCGACCGAGTACCCGCCGCGCTCCTCCTTCTCGATGGGGATCGTGAGCTTGACGCCCTTCTCGGCGTCGAGTGAGGAAAGTGAGCCGTACAGCTCGCCGTCGCGCACCTCGAGCAGCGACAGGCGGAGCTGACCACCGTCATCGCGCACGCAGCTGACGTCGTGGGGCAGCTCGGGAAGCACGCCGAGGGCGATCGTGAGCCAGTCGGTCTGGGACATCCTGTGCAGAGGTATCGGCACCGGGCCGTGTCGCTTGATGCCGTCGAAACCGCTCCAGTTTCGCCGCGCCGCCGCCGATTATCCCGACGTATGACGGATCAGACCCCAGCTGAGCTCGCGGAGCTGAGCGTTTCCGTGCTGCCCGCGCTGCCGCACGGGGTGACATCCCCGCTTCCGGACGACCCGGCCCGCACCGAGCCGGTCGTCCTCGAGGCACTGGAAGGTGAGCTGTTCGTCGCGCGCTGGCAGTCCGTCCAGCCGGATATCGGCACCGAGCGCGAGCTCCGCCTGACCGGTCAGCACGCGGTCTACCTGCTCACCGTCGAGGTGGCCGCCCACGGGCCGGACTCCGGCTCTCGCCTGCTTCGTGTCACGAATCTTCGGCGCAGGCGTCAGCGGCGCGCGGCTCCGAGGGCGGAGGTGCGCGACCTGGTCCTGGTTACGACCGACCGCGACGTCGATGCGGAGCTGGTCGACGTCTCCTCAGGCGGCGTCGCGTTCATCCTCGACCGGCCGCTCCAGGTGGAAGAGGTGATCCGCGCGGTCCTGAACGTCCACGGCCGCGTCATGCCGACCGAGGCGTGCGTCAAGCAGGTCACGAGCGTTGCCGACGGCTACCGGATCGGCTGCGTCTTTACCGAGATCTCGGATGCCCATCGTGCCGAGCTCGGCAGGCACGCCGCGCTCAACCCGGTCGACCGCCGCACGCAGACCGGTGACCGCAGCCTGCGCGACCGGCTGTTCCTCTCGGACTAGCGCCCGCGCGGCCGGGTTGCCGGGCAGCCGGCTGTTCGCCGAGTGGGCCGCGCCTAGCATGCTCGCCGGTGCGCAACGTCATCCTCACCACCGCCGACGGCCGCCGGTTCCTGTTCGCGCAGCTGATGGACTCCCTGGGCGCCGGCCTCTCGTCCGTCGTCCTGCCGTGGCTGGTGCTGGACGCGGGAGGATCGGGAGCCGAGGCCGGGGCGGCGTTCCTCGTCAGCACCGTCCCCTACGTCCTGCTTGGACTGCCCGCCGGTGATGTCGGCGACAGGCGGCCGCGCCGGCGGGTGATGGAGGTCGGCGTCGCCTGCCAGCTGGCGGCCGCCCTCGTCATCCCCCTGACGGTGGTGGCCGGCGTGCAGGCGCATGAGCTGCCGCTGGTCCTCATCTACGCGGCGGGCTTCGGTGTCACCGCCGGCCGCGTATTCGTCGACGCTGCGGCGTTCGGGGCCATCGCCCGGCTGGTCGGCGAGGGTCACTTCGTGGAGGGTCAGGCCGCGCTGTCGTTCGTCTGGTCGCTCGGATTTCTGATCGGGCCGGCCATCGGGGGAGCGCTGATCGGCCTGGTCGGAGCCGACGACGCGCTGTGGGTGCAGGCGGCCGGATTCCTGCTCGCGCTCGTGCTGATCGCCTCCATGAGGGTCGACCTGGGCCCCGGCGATGAGCGGCCCACCGGCCGCACCGGCCTGGTCTCCGGCTTGATGCTGGTTGCCCGCCACCCGATGCTTCGGGTGCTGACGGCGGTCGGGATGGCGTGGAACCTGACCGTCAACATGATCTATGCGCTGCTGGTCGTGTTCGCGCGGGCCGAGCTCGGCGCCGGCGGGCCGGAGACCGGGTGGATGCTTGCGGTGGGCGGCGGCGCGGGGCTGCTCGGCGGGCTGACCGCCCCCGCAATCCATCGGCGAATCGGCGCTGCCAACGCGCTGCGCGGTGGTCTGCTTGCCAGCGCGGCGGGCTCCGTGCTGCTCGCGCTCTCGACGAACGTCTGGGAGGGGACGGTCGCGTTCGCCGCGGTGGAGGCGGCCGGTCTGCTGTTCGTGACGCTGCTGATCGGCGAGCGCCAGACGGTGGCGCGGCCTCACGAACAGGCGCGCGTCGGCATCACCGGGCGCATGGCCGCCCTGCTCGCATCGAGCCTCGGCGCCCTGGCGGCAAGCGCGCTGGTTCTCCATATGCGGCCGTCGGCCGTGTTCGCCATCTCGGCGGGCGGGACGGTGCTGGTCGCGCTAGCGGGGCAGCGGCTGCTCGGCCGCATCTGAGGGCGCACGATCCTTCGACCGCTGGGCGTGCCACTCGGCCAGTTCCTCGTCCGAGAGGTGCGCGGGCGGCAGGCGCCTGACATAGAGGGCGAAGCGGGTGAGGAACGCCAGGCCGATCAGCGGCGCGAGGATGTGCGGCAGGTGGGTGAGGATCAGGCGCATGACCTGCTCGCATCATGCCACGCGGCCGGGACCCGCAACCATCCTGCGAGCCGGGACACACGCGGCGCAGGTCGGCTTTGCCCTCGTCTCCCCACTTCCCTAGAATGCGCCGGCGGCGCCTCAGCCCGGGGCGACGGCCGGTCGAGGGAGACAGCTTTGTCTGCATTCAAGGTTGGGATCGTCTCGGTGATCGTGGGCGCGATCGGAACGGTCGCCATCCTCGTCACTCCCTCATGGTTCCCCGTCGCGGCCGCCACCCAGGCCGACCGTCAGGACGCGCTCTACCTGGCCCTGATGATCATGTCCGCGTTCATCATGGCGATCGTCACGACGTTCCTGGTGTACTCGGTCTGGCGCTTCCGCGCGCGGCCGGGCGACGAGGACCGGGACGGCCCACCGCTGCACGGCAACACGACGCTCGAGATCGTCTGGACGGTGGTCCCGACGATCCTGGTGGTCGCCTTCGCCATCGCGGGCGGCGTCGTGCTCGTGCGCAACGAGAAGACCTACAGCAACGAGCTGGACGTGCACGTCATCGGCCAGCAGTTCGCGTGGACGTTCTCGTACCCGAACGGCGTCAAGAGCACCGAGCTCGTGCTGGAGAAGGACCGCGCGACCCGGTTCGACATCTACTCCAAGCTGCACGACGTCATCCACTCGTTCTACGTGCCGCAGTTCCGGGTCAAGGCGGACGCGGTTCCCGGCCAGGTCAACCACACGTACGCGACGCCGACCCGCGTCGGCACGTACTCGTTGATCTGCACCGAGCTGTGCGGCCCCGGGCACTCGCTGATGCGGGCGCCGGTACGGGTGCTGTCGCACAACGACTTCGAGCAGTGGCTCTCGCAGCAGCAGAGCCAGCAGTCATCGACCCAGGGAGGGGCGTAGCCAATGGCCGTCGCGCACGGAGCTGAACTGCCGGGCCACGGTCACGGTCACGGGGCGGCCGAGCGGCCGCCGCACAGCGTCTGGCTGCGGGGCAGCTGGGTGCGCGCGGTGTGGGTGTCGATGCTGTTCGCGGGGATCGCGTGCGGCATGGTGGCGCTGATCCGCCACCTGCTCGGCTTCACCGCGGTGAGCGGGCTGTCGGCCCACGAGGTGCTGCTGACGTTCGGCCTGACGTTCTGGGCGATCGGCTTCACGGTCGGCATCGGCTGCTTCGACTACTGGTGGGGCTACCTGATCGGCAGCCATACCTGGCAGCAGGAGGATCACTCCGCCCACGGTGCGTACTCGTGGCGCGACTACTTCAAGGTGAACACCGACCACAAGGTGATCGGCGTCCAGTACCTGGTGCTGACGTTCATCTTCTTCCTGATCGGCGGCGCGCTGGCCGAGGGCGTGCGCGCCGAACTGGCGACGCCCGGCACGCAGGTGGTGTCGCCCGGCACGTACAACGGCCTGTTCTCCGCGCACGCGACGCTGATGATCTTCCTGTTCATCATCCCGTCCTTCGCGGGCCTTGCGAACTTCGTCGTCCCGCTGATGCTGGGAGCGCAGGACATGGCCTTCCCGCGGCTGAACGCCCTGTCGTTCTGGCTGCTGCTGCCGGCGGGCCTGATCTTCCTGGCGTCGTTCCTTGTCGGCCCGTTCGACGCCGGGTGGACGAACTACGCACCGCTCTCCGAGCGCACGACAATCGGCGACACCTTCTTCACCATCGGCGTGCAGTTCGCCGGCGCCTCATCGATCGCCACGGCCGTGAACTTCCTGGTCACGATCGTCACGATGCGCGCGCCGGGCATGAGCTTCTGGCGGATGCCCTTGCTCGTGTGGGCGAACCTGGCAACGTCCTCGCTGGTCGTGCTCGGCACGCCGTTCATCGCCGGGTCGCAATTCATGGTGCTCTACGACCGGGTGATGCACACGCACTTCTTCGACCCGGGAGAGGGCGGCAACGTCGTCCTCTACCAGCACATCTTCTGGTTCTACTCGCACCCGGCCGTCTACATCATGATGCTGCCCGGGTTCGGGATCATCAGCGAGGTGATCTCGATCCATTCGCGCAAGCCGATCTTCGGCTACCGCCTGATCGCGTTCTCGACCGTCGCGATCGGCGTGCTCGGATTCACCGTGTGGGCGCACCACATGTTCGTGTCCGGCATGGCGCCGTGGCTGCGCATCCCGATGATGGCCACCACGATGCTGATCGCCGTGCCGACCGGAATCAAGATCTTCTCGTGGGTTGCGACGCTGTGGGACGGCGTCATCCACCTGACGACCGCCATGCTGTTCGCGCTCGGGTTCATCTTCACGTTCGTCATCGGCGGCCTGTCCGGCGTGTTCCTGGCGGTGATTCCGGTGGACGTGAACGTGTCGGATACGTACTTCGTCGTGGCGCACATCCACTACGTGCTGTTCGGCGGCTCGGTGTTCACGATCTACGCCGGCATCTACCACTGGTTCCCGAAGATGACGGGGCGGATGTACGACGAGCGCCTGGGCCGGCTGCACTTCTGGCTGACCTTCGTCGCCTTCAACGCCACGTTCATGCCGATGCACTGGCTGGGGCTGCAGGGCATGCCGCGCCGGGTTGCGGACTACGACCCGCGCTTCGGCGACCTCAACTTCATCATCTCCATCTTCGCGTTCATCCTCGGCGCCTCGACGCTGGTCTTCCTCTACAACATCGTCCACAGCTGGGCGCGCGGCGCGATCGCGCCGGCGAACCCCTGGCGGGCGCTGTCGCTGGAATGGCAGGTCAGCTCGCCGCCGCCGATCTTCAACTTCGACGAGCCGCCGCAGGTCGTGGGCGGGCCGTACGAGTTCGGCGTGCCGGGGGCGCGTCACGCGATCGTCACGGTGCACGAGCCGGATCCTCAGTTCGTGGGGACTGCCGGCGCCACCGCCGTGGCGACGGCCCCGGCGCCCGAGTCGCGCGAGGCCCTGCGCGGTGCGATGAAGCACATCCTGGTGGTGGCGAACCAGACGGTGGCCGGCGATGCGCTGATCGACGCCGTGCGTGACCGTGCCGGGGGCCAGCCGGTGCGCGTGACCGTGATCTGCCCGCAGAACGACCCGAGCGGCGAGTGGGTGGTGGATGACCGGGAGGTGGCCGAGGCCACGCGGGCGCGGCTCGATGCGACGCTTCAGCGGCTGCGCTCGGCGGGCATCGAGGCCACGGGCGGCGTCGTCGACCGCGATCCGTACACCGCCGTGATGGACGAGGTCGAGAGCGATCCGCCCGCAGAGATCATCATCTCGACGCTTCCGCAGACCCGATCCGGCTGGCTGCGGCGTGACCTGGTCGAGCGGGTTCGGCAGGATGCCAAGATCCCCGTCCAGCACGTGGTGGTCGACGTGCGGGCGAAGCCGACGGCGGGCGCATGACGTCGATCGCCGCAACCCACGGCACGCCCGCGCCCGCACACGGCGACGGGCACGCCGTCTCCGCGTACCACGAGAACCTGCTGCGATCTCCGGTGTTCCTCGGCATGGTGATGTTCATCGGGTCGGAGATCATGCTGTTCGGCTCGTTCTTCACCGCCTTCTTCTACGTGCGGTTCAGCCATGGCCACTACCCGTTCGGCGACTTCGAGATCCCGAAGGCGACGACCGGCGTCAACACCGCGATCCTGGTTGCCTCCTCGTTCACGATGCACTGGGCGCTGGTGTCGGCCAAGCGAGGCCGTCGCCTGGGGCTCGTCCTCGGGCTCGGGATGACGCTCGTGATGGGACTCACCTTCCTCGGGCTGCAGATGCGCGAGTACCACGACCTCGGGTTCGTGCCGTCGGACGGCGCGTTCCCGACCACCTTCTTCGCGCTGACTGGCCTGCACGGCATGCACGTGTTTGTCGGCGCGACGCTGCTGACGATCGCCTTCGTCCGGTCGATCCGCGGCCATTACTCGCCGGACGCCCATCTCGGGCTCGAGGTGACCGGCCTCTACTGGCACTTCGTCGACGTGGTGTGGATCTTCCTCTACACCGTCGTCTACCTGCTCTGAGCCGGGCGGGCGTGAGGCCCGCAGCGCTCAGCCGGCTCCGAGCCGGTCGGCGCACCGATGTGCAACGGCCGGCGGTGCCACAGGATCGGCAACGTTCGTGACGGCACATGCACGGGCGGGGGTGTGACGCCGGCCGTCACGCTTCGAGGGTGCCGCCGGGCTCCAGGTACGCCGCATCGGCGAGCTCCACCACCAGCGCCGCCCACTGGCGGTTCCGCACGTCGACGCGAACGGTGCGTCGGCCGTCCTGCTCGGGGAATGCGCCCAGCAGTGACCGCGCTCGCTCAGAGAGCCCGGTCGGTTCGGCCGCCATCACCAGCGTGACGGCCAAGTACCCCTCCCGGCGGTCGACCGACGCGCCGGGCAGCCGCGCGCACGCGCGCTCGACCTCGGCGAGGAAGGCCGGGTCGCTCAGTCGTCGGGGAGGTTGCGGTACTCGTCCACGGCGTCCGACACCCACAGCCAGACGCCGATCACCAGGATCGTGGCGCCGGTCGAGATCAGGGCCATCCGCCAGAGCCGCGAATCCGGTACCAGGCCGGCCAGCATCAGCGCCGCGCCCAGCGACGTGATCACCGGGTGCGCGGAGGGTCCCGGCAGGTGGAAGGGGTTGCTGTGATCCGGCTCAGACATTGACAACCAGCAGTCCGATCACGATGGTCGCGATGAACAGGGCGGCGACGAACACGGCGAGCAGCAGGCCCAGCTTGATGTTGGCGTTGGCGGTCTTCTTGTCGAGCATCGTCGGTGGCTCCTAAAAGGTGATCCGGTCGGCGCCGATTGCGGCGAACATCAGCGCCAGGTAGGCGAGAGAGTAGAGGAACACGGCGCGCGCGTTCGCCCGGCTGGTATCGCGCACCAGCCGCGCCGCAAGCAGGAGAAACCATGCGCCCAGCACGACGCTCGACACGAGGTACACCGCGCCGAACGTCTGCGAGAGAAACGGGAGCAGGGACAACCCGACGAGCAGCACCGTGTAGAGCAGGATCTGCCGAGCCGTCTCGTCGTCCCCGCGCACGGCCGGCAGCATGGGCACGCCGGCCGCCGCGTAGTCGTCCTTCGTCAGGATCGCGAGCGCCCAGAAGTGCGGCGGCGTCCAGTAGAACACCAGGGCGAACATGAACACGGCCGGCAGGCCGAGATCGCCCGTCACGGCCGCCCACCCGACGAGGGGCGGTACGGCGCCGGCGGCGCCGCCGATGACGATGTTCTGCACGGTCCGGCGCTTCAGCCACCAGGTGTAGACGACCACGTAGAAGAGCGCGCCGGCCAGCGCCAGCGCGGCCGTCAGCGCGTTGACGTACAGCAGGAGCACCGCAACCGACGCCACGATCAGCCCGATCCCGAAGCCGGCGCCGGCCTCGGGCGACACCCGCCCGGACGCCACCGGTCGCGCCGCGGTGCGACGCATCCGCGCGTCGATGTCGCGGTCGAGCACGTGGTTGAGCGCGCTGGCGCCGCCGGACGACAGGCCCAGGCCGAACAGCGTGGCGAGCGCCAGGCCCATCCGCGGCAGTCCGTCCGTCGCAAAGGCCATCGCACCGTACGCCGTGATCAGGATCAGCAGCATGATCCGCGGCTTCGTCAGCGTCGCGTAGTCCGCGACGGCCGTCCGCAGGGACGGGCGCAGCTGCTCGGGTGCGGTCGCCATGCTCATCGGCGGCCCTAGTCTCCCGACACCGCGAGCACCTCCGCCTCGCTGCGCAGGTCTGCGAGCGGCCGCTCGCTGCGCACCGGGGGCAGGGCGTCGAAGTTGTGCGCCGGCGGGGGCGACGTCGTGTACCACTCGAGCGTGTTTGCCTCCCACGGGTCGTTGCCGGCGATCCGGCCGGTGCGCAGTGACGTCAGGCAGTTCCACGCGACCATCAGCACGCCGACGGAGAGGACGACCGAGCCGAGCGTGGCGATCTGGTTCATCAGCTCCCAGCCGGGATGCGCCTGGTAGCTCGCTATCCGCCGTGGCATGCCCGAGAGGCCGAGCGCGTGCATCGGGAAGAAGGTCAGGTTGAAGCCGATGAACAGCACCCAGAAGCTGCGGATCGCAAGGCCGCGGTCGAGCATGCGGCCCGTCATCTTCGGATACCAGTAGTGGAGGCCGCCCAGCACCGCGAAGACGGGGACGGAGCCCATCACGTAGTGGAAGTGGGCGATCACGAAGTAGCTGTCGGTGACCTGCAGGTCGATCGGGAACACGGCCAGGAAGATGCCCGAGAGCCCGCCGATCATGAACAGCAGGATGAAGCCGATCGCGAACAGCATGGGCGGCTCGTAGCGGATCCGCCCCATCCACATGGTGCCGATCCAGTTGAAGATCTTGACGCCCGTCGGCACCGCGATCGCCAGCGATCCCAGCATGAACCACGAGTCGACCGCCGTCGGGAAGCCGGTCGCGAACATGTGGTGGCCCCAGACCAGGAAGCCGAGGAAGCTGATGGCGGCGACCGAGTAGACCAGCGCGCGGTACCCGAACACGGGCTTGCGCGAGAAGACGGGCACGATCTCGGAGATCATGCCGAATCCCGGCAGTGCGACGATGTACACCTCCGGGTGCCCGAAGAACCAGAACAGGTGCTGGTAGAGGATCGGGCTGCCGGACGCCGTGAAGAAGTTCGTGCCGTAGTTGCGGTCGAGCAGGAGCATCGTCAGCGCGCCCGAGAGCACCGGCAGGGCGCCCAGGATCATGATCGAGTAGAAGTCGATGCACCAGGTGAACAGCGGCATCCGCGTGAGCCGCATGCCGGGCGCGCGCATGTTGTGGATCGTGCAGATGAAGTTGATCGCGCCGAGGATGGACGACAGCGACAGGATGTGCAGCCCGACGATCCAGAAGTCCATGCCGTGGCCGGCGGACTGGATCGAGAGCGGCGGGTACCCCGTCCAGCCCGTGTCCGGGGCGCTGCCGAACGCGAAGCTGGAATACATCGTCAGCCCGCCGAACAGCAGCAGCCAGAACGATGCCGCGTTCAGCTTCGGGAAGGCCATGTCCCGCGCGCCGATCTGCAGCGGCACGATGTAGTTGCCGAACGCGGCCATCACGGGCACGACGAAGAGGAACACCATGGTGGTGCCGTGCATGGTGAAGATCTGGTCGTAGCGCTCGGGCGAGACGACGGTGCCGTTCGCGCTCTCCAGCTGCAGGCGGATGACGAGAGCCATCAGCCCGCCGGTGAGGAAGAAGAACAGCGTGACCAGCAGGTACATGACGCCGATGCGCTTGTGGTCGACCGTGGTCAGCCAGGACCGCAGACCGGTGCGGCCGGGCAGCGAGGCGCCGGGGGCGGCGGCGGTCGCCATCAGGAGATCGCCTTCTGTGACATGTAGCTGCTGAACTCGTCCTTCGAGACCACCCGCACGGTGATCGTCATCGTGGCGTGGCCGGGGCCGCAGAACTCGGCGCACTGTCCCTGGTACTTGCCGGTCGTCCGCGCGTCGAACCACGTATGCGTGGTCTTGTTGGGGAACACATCCTGCTTCTGTCCCAGCGGCTCGACCCAGAAGTCGTGGATGACGTCCTTGGAGCGCATGTTCAGGTGGACGGGCGTGTCGACCGGGACAACGAGGGTGTTCGGGCCCGCCGGATGCTTGCCGTTCGGATAGGTGAACGTCCAGCCGTACTGCTGCGCCAGCACCTTCACCTCCATCGCCCCCTTCGGCACGTCGTTCACGTCCGGAAGCTTGTAGAAGGTGAACGCCGACAGGCCGACGAGGATCAGGATCGGGACGATCGTCCAGCCGATCTCGAGCTGCGTCGAGCCGCGCACCTGCGGGGGTGGCGGATACGTCCGCCCCGGCCGCTCGCGGAATCGGATCGCCGAGTAGACCAGCCAGCCGCCGACGAGCACGAAGATGGTGACCGTCACCCCGAGCACCGCCCGGTACGTGCCGTCGATGGCCTCGCTGTTCGGTGACACCGGCTCGTTGAACGTCGCGGTTCCGGCGAACGCCGGCGCGGCGGCCACGAGCATCGCCACTGTCCCGACCAGGGCGGCGGCGAAGAACCAGCGTCGTCGGTGGGGTCGGGTCACGGGCGCCCGGATTCTACAAGCGACAACCGAGGACCGCTGCCGTGACCGGCCTCACGTGCCGTCCGTCTGCGGCGGCGGCGGCGGGTTGCCGTCGCCCTCCCGCCGCGGCTTCGGCTTCGGGCGCGGCGTGGGCTCGGCCGCCCCCTCGGTGAAGGCGGCGCCGAGCCCGGCGATCGCGCTCATCGCGTTCGATGCGCCGCTCGGCAGGAGCAGCAGCTTGTTCGCGTCGCCGGCAGCGACCGCGGGCAGTGCGTCGAGGTACTTGTACCCGAGCATGTCGCTCGGGGACGTGCCGCTCTCCCGCACCATCGTGAACACCTTGGACAGCGCCTCCGCCTCGCCCTCCGCGCGCAGCGCGCGGGCCTTCTTCTCGCCCTCCGCGCGCAGCACGTTGGCCTGCTGCTCGGCCTCCGCGTTGAGGATCTGCGCCTGCCGGAGGCCCTCGGCGCGCAGGATCGCGGACTGCTTCTCGCCCTCCGCCATCAGGATGGCGGCGCGCTTTGCCCGGTCGGCGCGCATCTGCTGCTCCATCGCCTCCTGGATCGTGCGGGGCGGGTCGATGCTCTTCAGCTCGACGCGCGTGACACGCACGCCCCACTTCTCGGTCGCCTCGTCCAGGACGAACCGCAGCTGCGAGTTGATCTGGTCGCGGCTGGTCAGCGTCTCCTCGAGCGTCATCGCGCCGACCACGTTGCGCAGCGTGGTGATGGCCAGCTGCTCCATCGCGACGAGGACGTTCGCGACCTCGTACGTGGCCCGGAACGGATCCGTCACCTGGTAGTAGACGACCGTGTCGATGCCGATGGTCACGTTGTCCTGTGTGATGACCGGCTGAGGGGCGAACGCCTGCACGGTCTCGCGCATGTCGACGATCGAGGAGATGCGGTCGAGCATCGGCACGATCAGGTGCAGGCCCGGTGCGAGCGTCGCACGGTACTTGCCCCAGCGCTCGACGATGCCGACGCGCGCCTGCCGCACGATTCGCACGGACGATGCAACGACGAGCACGGCGAACAGCGCCAGCACGATTGCCACGATGAGAGCTGCCATCAGGTCTCCTTGGGAAGTTCGGTTCGCTCGGTCGGCGCGGCGATCACCAGCGCCGTCACGCCCTTGATCTCGACCACCTCGACGCGCGAGCCCTCGGCGATCGGCTCGTGCTCGAAGTAGCTCCGTGCCGTCCATGTCTCGCCGCCCACCTTCACGAGCCCGGGTTCGAGCTCGCCGATCGGCTTGGTGACCGTTCCTATCCGCCCGCGCATCGCGTCGACGCCGGTCGCGACGGCGGGCGTGTCCGTGCCGGCCATACGCAGAAGCGCCGGTCGTGTCAGCACGAGGCCCGCCACGGAGAGCACCGCGAACGCCAGCACCTGGCCGGCGGCGGGGACTCCGACGAGCGCCAGCACGGCCGCGAGGGCGGCGGCGACGCCGAAGTAGATGGTGAAGAAGGACGTCGTGGTTGCCTCGACCGCCAGCATGGCGACCGCGACGACCGCCCACACGGCCCAGGCTGGGAGATCCATGTCCGGGTATCGTAGGCGGTGTGGGCGGTCACGGTGGGGGAGCGCGCTACCGTGACCCGTCGATGAGCACCGTCGAGGAGATCACGGACGCGGCCGGCGTCGAGTCGCTGCTCGCCGACGCCCGCAGCGAGGGCCGCTGCGCGCTGGACACCGAGTTCGTCTGGGAGCGCACGTACGCGCCGGTGCTCTGCCTCGTCCAGATCGCGACCGCCCACCGGCTCGCCGTGGTCGACCCCCTGCGCGGCGCGCCGCTGGCGCCCGTCGCGGAGCTCGTTTCCGATCCCACGGTCGTCAAGGCGATGCACGCCCCGGGCGCCGACCTGACCGGCTTTGCCCTCCACTTCGGGACCGGCTCGGCCGCGGTCTTCGACGCCCAGCTCGCGGCCGGCTTTGCGGGCCTGGGCGGCTCCCTGTCGCTCGAGCGGATGCTCGACCAGGCGGTCGGCGTCAAGCTCAAGCACCACGAGGGGTTCACCGACTGGTCGAAGCGGCCGCTCACGCCGGTGCAGGTCGCGTACGCCGCCGACGACGTCCGCCACCTGCTCGCGGCCATGGACGCCCTGCGCGCGTCGCTCGACCGCCTCGGCCGAGCTGGGTGGGCTGACGAGGAGATGGATCGCCGCTACGGGCCGGGTGCCCCGCACGTCCAGGATCCCGACCAGGCGTGGCGACGCGTGTCCGGGCGGGGCAAGCTCCGCGGCGAGCAGCTGACCGCGCTCGTCGCCGTGGCGGCATGGCGCGAGCGCGAGGCGCGGCGCCGCGACATCCCGACGAGCTGGCTGGTTCGCGACCCGACCCTGATCGAGCTCGCCCGCCGCCGCCCGCGGACGGCCGACGATGCGGCCGCGGTGCGCGGGCTGCAGGTGAAGCGGGGGCCGCAGATGGACGCGCTGCTGCAGACCCTGGCCGCCGCCGGCGGCCCGGCGCCCGAGCGGGCCGCCGAGCTGCCGGCCGAGCTGCGGAACCGTGTGCGTGTCGTGCTGCCGCTGGCGAGCTCGGTGCTGCAGGCCGCGTGCGCGAGCGCGGGCATCGCGTCGGAGCTGGTGGCAACCCGCGACGATCTCGAGTCCCTGATCCGCGTCGTCGCCGAGGGCGGCGAGGACCATCCCCTGCTCGCCGGCTGGCGGCGCGAGCTTGCCGGCGAAGCGCTGCTTCGGCTCCTGCGTGGCCAGGTCGCGATCAGCGTCGTGCCGGGGCCGCCGCACGTCGCCGAACGTGCTGTCTGACGACGCGCGGATCCGTCCCGCCGTGGCGCTCTTCCTGGGCGCGTCCGCGATGTTCGCGAACATGTATGCGACGCAGGCCATCCTGCCGGAGATCGAACGGGCGCTGCACGTGTCGCCCGCCGCCGCCGGCCTCTCGATCACGGTCGTGGTGGTGGGCGTGGCGGTCGGAGGCTGGCTGCACGGTCCGCTCTCCGACCGCGTCGGACGAGCCCGCGTGATGACGGCCTCCGCGTCGCTGCTGGTGATCCCCACGGCGCTGCTCGCGGCATCGCCCAATCTGGCCACGCTGCTCGCACTGCGCACGCTGCAGGGGCTGCTCATGCCCGGGCTGCTCGTCGTGGCCGTTCCGTACGTGTCCGACCGGTTTCGCGGGCGCACGGCCGGGGCGGCGATGGGCGCCTACACCTCGTCGCTCGTCTTCGGAGGCTTCGTCGGCCGCGTCGGCACCGCGCTGCTGACCGACGTCTGGGGCTGGCGGCTCTCGCTGGCGCTGCTCGCCGTCCCCACGGCCCTGGGTGCGATCGCCATGTGGCGGTGGCTTCCGCGCGATCCGCCCGCCCATGCCGGCAGCCGGCTCGGCGGCGTGATCGTCCAGCACCTCCACAACCGGCGTCTGCTGGTCAACGCCATGTGCGCGTCCAGCGTGTTCTTCGGCTTCGTCGGCATCTTCACGTACGCGACGTACCGGCTGACCTCGCCGGCGATCGGCCTGGGGCTCGCGGGTGCAGGCCTGGTCTACGGCGTGTGGCTGGTCGGTATCGCCGTCCCGGCGGTTGGTGCGGTCGCGCAGCGCATGGGGCCGCAGCGGCTGCTGCCCGTGCTGGTCGGTTGCTCGCTGGCGGGTGCTCTGCTCACGCTGGTCGACTCGCTGCCCGTCGTGGTCGCCGGCCTGGCGCTGATGGCGTTCGCGATGTTCTCGACCGTGACGGTGTGCCAGCTCCTGATCCCTCGCCTGGTCGACCACCACCGCGGGACGGCGACGAGCATCCATCTCACCCTCTACTACCTGGGCGGCGGCCTCGGCGCGTACCTGCCCGGCCTGTGGCTCGATTCCGGCTGGCGCACGCTCGTCGCGGTGTGCGCGGCGAGCATCGCGTGCGGCCTGGCCGCTGCGCTGATGGTGCGGCTGCGGGTCGCCTGACCCCCGATCAGCGGGTGAGTGCGCCCATCTTCCGGCAGGCGTACAGCGTGAAGTCGAGGCCGTATGCGAGGTCGTCGACGTGGATGCGCTCGTCGCGGTTGTGGATGCCGGACGAGAGCACCTCGGTGGGCGTCGTCCGCACCGGCCACAGGCCGTACGCCACCGTGCCGAACGCCTGGCGGATGAAGTGCGAGTCCGTGAAGCCGGTCGAGATCATCGGCATCAGCACTGCCCCCGGGTCGCGCTCGTCGAAGAACTCCTGGCACACGCGGTAGAGCTCCGTGTCGACCGGCGCGACGGTGCCTCCCACGGGATCCTCGACGAACTCGATCTCGTACGGGATGTCGTTTCCGAGCGCCGTCCGCAGCTCGCGCTCCAGCCGTTCCGGCGTGTCGCCCGGCAGCACACGACAGTCGACTTCGACGCTGGCTCTGCCCGGCATGACGTTTCGTGCGCTGGAGCCGTACAGTCGGGTGGGCGCGAGCGTGGCCCCAAACAGTGCCGGTATCACGTCCGGGAAGCTGGGGTGAAGCGGCAGCGCACGCTCGATGGCCGCGTCCAGGTCGTTGCCGATCGGGCCGACGAGGCTCTCGAGCATCGCGGCCGACTCGGGAAGCGCCCGGCGCTCGGGGCGGTAGGCAGCGAGCCGCTGGATCAGCGTCGCCAGCCGCGGCACCGCGTTCGCTCCCGCCGTCGGGGTCGAGGCGTGGCCGGCCTCGCCAAGCGCGGTCACCATCGTCGGCAGACAGGCCTTCTCTCCGACGCAGATCGGGATGACGACGCGGCCGTCGGCGAGCACGGTGCGGTCGCCGCCGCCCTCGTTCAGCGCGTAGTCGGTGGCGAGATCCGGTCGCTCCTGCACCAGCCAGACCATGCCGACCGGGTGCGTACCGTCCTCCTCGTCGGCCTCGGCGATGTAGAGCAGATCGCCGTTGGGTTGGAAGCCCTCCCGCGCCAGCGCCGCCATGGCGACGGCCCTGGTGGCCGTCTCGTTCTTCATGTCGACGGCGCCGCGGCCCCACAGGTAGCCGTCGTCGTCGACCTCGCCCGAGAACGGGGGGCGCTTCCAGTCCTGCGCGTCGGCCGGAACGACGTCGGTGTGCCCGACCAGGGCCATCGACGGGCCGGTGCCCTTCCCGGGAATCCGCGCGACCAGGTTTGCGCGGTCCGGGTCTCGGGCGATCAGCTCGCATTCGAGCCCGTTCGCCTCCAGGTAGGTCTTCAGCACCAGCGCCGCCGGCGTCTCGTTGCCGGGCGGGTTGGAGCTGTCGACGCGGATCAGGTCCTGGGTGAGGCCGATGGCCTCCTGGTGCAGGCTGGTGTCGATCATGGCCGCGGAGCGTACACGCTGCCCGGGTTGCGCCGAAGCCGTTGGGTGAGGCACCATGCACGGCATGGCATGGCAGCGCGGCAACCGGCTTCAGCGCCTGGTCTTCACGTGGGCGATCAGCGCCGTCGCACTCGGCGTTGCCGCCTGGCTGGTCGGCCGCGTGACCTACACGAGCTACGGCGCGCTGGCGGTCGCGGGGCTCGTCTTCGCACTGGTCAACGCGTACCTGAAGCCGCTGCTGATCATGCTCGGGATCCCGTTCATCATCATCACGCTCGGAATCGGCCTGTTCCTGATCAACATGGCGCTGGTCTGGCTCACCGCGGCGGTCGTTCCCGGCTTCGATGCCTCGGGGTTCTGGCCGATCGCGAAAGCGGCGATCGTGGTCTGGCTGGTCAACATGCTGCTGCAGGGGTTCTGGCCCGACGACCGCCGCCGTGGCGGCGCGGTGTACTTGGGGCCTGTCGGCTGACGCTCGCTAGGCGTGGGCCATCACCAGGTCGCGCTCGGGCTGGATGCCCCAGCGCGCTGCGGTAGAGCGCAGGTCATCGTCGAGCGGCCACGCGTCGGCCCGTGCGTCGCCCTCGTGTGCGGGAGACCCGCCCTTGAGTGCCATGCAGCCGGTGTTGTCGCCGACCGCGTCGATCGACCGCAGCTCGTCCGCGGTGAGCGGCGGGGGCTCCGGCACCGACGCCAGCTCGCGCCGCTTCTCCTCGACCGGCCGTGCGTCGTGGCCGGCCTCCTGGATCAGCGTGGGCGCGACGCAGGCGACCGGCGGCTGGGCCAGTGTCCAGGCTGCGGCGAGCTGGAGCGGCGTCAGGCCGTGGCGCTCGCCGATCGGCCGGATGCGCTCGAGCTTCGCCCTCGCTTCCGCGACCCAGCCGGCCGGCCGGAACCGGCGATGATCGTGCTCCGGGAACCCTTCCTCATCGACGACGTCGTCCCAGAAGATCCCGCCGTAGTCCACGACCCGCGCGATCACCCGCACGCCGGCCCGCTCGCAGGCCGGGAGCGCGAGCCGGCCAGGCCACGGTTCGAAGGGGTTCAGGATCAGCATCGCCCAGTCGATGCGGTCGCCGAACCGCTCCAGGCAGGAGATGACGTCCAGGGTGAAGCCGTTGGCCGGGCCCGGCGCAACCCCGATCGCGCCGGCCAGCCCGGCGTCGCGCAGCGCTGCCATGGCGTCCCAGACCGCCGGCGAGGTGTAGCCCGTGTGGTCGGGGTTGTGGAGCAGCAGGACGTCGAAGCGGTCGACGCCGCACCGCTCGAGACTGGCCTCGGTGGCCGCACGCAGGTACGCGGCGTAGTCCTGCGGGGCGCGGAGCGAGGGATCCGTGAAGCGGGGGAAGCCCTTGGCTCCGGCGCGCTCGCCGGTCGTGAAGTCGTGCCCGACCATGCCCACCAGGCGGTAGCTCGACCGGTCGAGACCACGCAGCGCCGCGCCCACGTCGCGGTCGGCATCGCCGGTTCCGTAGACGTCCGCGGTTATGACGGTCGAGACGTCGTCGCCGGGGCGCAGGAGCCGGGCCATCCGCTGATCGCCGATCGGCACGCCGAACCGCATGTGCTGACCGCCGCTCCACGAGCCGAGCGCCGTGTGGCCGAGACTGGTCATGAGCCTAGAGTAGCTAGGCTAGGGCCTCCCCGGCCCTCGTAGCTCAGGGGATAGAGCGCGGCTCTCCTAAGGCCGGCGTCGCAGGTTCGAATCCTGCCGAGGGCATCCCGTCACCCGCCGCCGGGACGTGGAGGGTCGGCCGGCCGCGGGGTGCAAGAGGTCCCAGTCACGGCCGGCCGATCGGCGTGCACTCTAGCCCCGCCCGCCGCGCCGCCGCCGGCCGTGATTCGGATCTGGTGTTTGTCCGGTTCACAACGCGTTAAGAAGAGGATTCCGCTAAAGAATCCGTGAAAACGGACGATATACTCCAACCATGATCAATATTCTTCCGATATATACGGCTACCAAGCCGTCGCATACCCGCCGCGAGAGCGAGCGGGACTATCTGATCCGGATGGCGCGCATGCGCGATCTGGAGGAGCGCCGGGCCAACCGGCGCGGCGTTCTGCGCCGCATCCGCGACCGCGCCGCCTGAGACAGCAGTCTCGGCGGCCGGTCGCGAACCGGCGGCCCGCCCGCGAAGCGTTCCGGTCTACTCGGTGGAGATGAAGACGCTCTTCAGCTCGGTGTTGTGCTCCAGCGCCTGCATGCCGAGCTCCTTCCCGACGCCGGACTGCTTGTAGCCGCCGAACGGCGTCTGCACGAAGACGCTCGAGTTGGTGTTGACGCCCAGGACGCCGGTCCTGAGCGCGCGGGCCACCCGGAGCTGCCGCGCGCCGTCGCGCGTCCACAGCGATCCGGATAGCCCGTAGGGCGTGTCGTTTGCGATTTCGACGGCTTCCCGCTCCGTGTCGAACGGGATCACCGTCACGACCGGTCCGAAGATCTCCTCGCGCGCGACGGTCATCTGGTTGGTGGCGTCGTCGAGCACGACCGGGCGGAGGAAGAAGCCCCGACCGAGCTCGCCGTTCGGCCGGTCGCCGCCGGTGACGATCCGGGCCCCCTCGTCGACGCCCGTGCGGATGTAGCGCTCGACGGTCTCACGCTGCCCGGCCGAGATCATCGGCCCGACCTGTGTGTCGGGATCCTCCGGCATGCCGACCCGCATCGCCCGGGTCGTGGCGGCGTAGCGCTCCACGAGCTCGTCCTTGACCGAGCGCTCGACGATCAGGCGCGACCGGGCGCAGCAGTCCTGCCCGCAGTTCTCGAACACCGCGAACGGCGCCAGCCGCCCCACCTTGTCGAGGTCGGCATCCGCGAACACCACGCACGCCGACTTGCCGCCCAGCTCCAGCGTCACGCGCTTGATGGTGGCCGCGGCCTTGCGGGCGATCGACCCGCCCACCTCCGTGGAGCCCGTGAAGCCGATCTTACCGACGGCTGGACGCCCGACCAGGGCGTCGCCGACGGTGCTGCCCGGCCCGGGGACGACGTTCAGCGCGCCGGCCGGCAGGCCCGCCTCGCCCGCCAGCTCGGCGTAGCGCAGCACGGAAAGGGGCGTCAGGCTGGCCGGCTTCAGCACGACCGTGTTGCCCGCGGCCAGCGCGGGCGCGATCTTCCAGTTCGCGATGTTGAGGGGGAAGTTCCAGGGCGTGATCAGGCCGACGACCCCGATCGGCTCGCGGAAGGTCATGGCCACCCCGTCGCGCTCGACCGGGATCGTGTGCCCGAAGAACTTGTCGACGGCGCCGGCGTAGTAGCGGATCACGTCGACGATCATGGCGAGCTGCCCGCGCGCGTCCGAGATCGGCATGCCGACGTTCCGGCACTCGAGCAGCGCCAACTCCTCGGCGTGCTCTTCCACGAGCGCCGCGAACCGGTGCATCACCCGCCCCCGCGTGACGGGGGACAGCGCGCCCCACCGCTCGTACGCTGCAACCGCCGCGGCGACCGCCCGGTCGATGTCCTCGACGCCGCCCTCCGCCACGGTCGCGAGCTGCTCGGCCGTCGCGGGGTTGACCACGGCGAACGTCCTGCCCTCCGCGGCGGCGACGCGATCGCCGGCGATCAGCAGCCCCTCGGCGGCGGTCGCGGTCATGGCGTGGATCCTACAGCCGCTCGAAGCCGCGGAACTTCTCCCAGTCGGTGACCGCGGCGTCGAACGCCCGCTGCTCGGTGCGCGCGTAGTGGAGGTAGTGGTCGACCACCTCACCGCCGAACGCCTCGCGCGCCAGCTCGGAGCCCTCGAGTCCCGCGATCGCGTCCCGCAGCGAGGTCGGGATGCGCGGCTTCTCGGGCGGCGCGGTGTAGGCGTTGCCACGGTATGGCTCCTCGAGCGCCAGCTGCTCGTCGATGCCCTTGAGCCCGGCGGCGATCATCGCGGCGAATGCGAGATACGGGTTGCAGTCGGCGCCGGGCATGCGGTTCTCGAGCCGCAGGCCGTTGCCATGTCCGACGACGCGCAGCGCGCACGTCCGGTTGTCGGTGTCCCACACCAGCGTCGTGGGCGCGAACGACCCGGACGCGAAGCGCTTGTAGGAGTTGACGTTCGGGGCGAAGAAGTACGTCAGCTCCCGGGTGTACGCCAGCTGACCGGCGATGAAGTGCCTGAACGTGTCGCTCATGCCCTGCCCCTCCTCCCCGGGGAAGAGGCTCCCGTCGGCGTCCCAGAAGCTGCAGTGGATGTGGCAGGAGTTGCCCTCGCGCTCGTCCCACTTCGCCATGAAGCTGATGGAGCTGCCGTGCTGCCAGGCGATCTCGCGCGCGCCGTTCTTGTAGATGCTGTGGTTGTCGGCCATGGTGAGGGCGTCCGCGTAGCGGAAGTTGACCTCGTGCTGGCCGAAGTTGCACTCGCCCTTCGAATCCTCCACGGGGACGCCGGCGGCCGCCATCCCGAGCCGGATCGGCCGGATCACGTCTTCGACGACGGTCGTGCCGAAGATCGAGTAGTCGACGTTGTAGGGGTTGGCACCCGTGAGGCCGTGGTACCGCTTGGCGCGGGCCTCGTCGTAGGTCTCGCGGAACAGCATGAACTCGAGCTCGGAGCCGACGTTCGCCGTCCACCCGCGCTGGGCCAGGCGGTCGAGCTGGCGGCGCAGGATCTGGCGTGGCGAGGCCACCACCGGCCGGCCGTCCTGCCACTCGAGGTCCGCGACCACCAGTGCGGTCGCCTCGAGCCATGGAACTCGGCGCAGCGTCGCCATGTCCGGCTTGAAGACGAAGTCGCCGTACCCGGTGTCCCAGGAGCCCATCTGGAACCCCTGCACGGTCGCCATGTCGACGTCGACGGTCAGCAGGTAGTAGCACCCCTCCGCTCCGTGCTCGGCGATCTCCGACAGGAAGAACGGCGCGTGCAGCCGCTTGCCCATCAGACGTCCCTGCATGTCGGTCATCACCAGCAGGACGGTGTCGATGTGCCCGCCCTCGACCTCGCCGCGTAGCTCATCGATCGTCACGTGCGCCCCTCCGTCGTGGATTGCGGCCATTCATATACTCCTGCCGGTATGCACCGCAACCGCCCGCTGATCGGCATCACGGCGTACGAGGTGCCGGCCAGCTTCTCGCACTGGCGTGACGTGGCGAGCACCATGGTGCCGGCCGGGTACGCGCACGCCGTCGCGGCGGCCGGTGGCATGCCGGTGGTGATCCCTCCGTTCGATGGCACGTCGGAGCTGCTCGACCGTCTGGACGGCCTGGTGCTCAGCGGTGGCTCTGACATCGACCCCGAGCTGTACGGGCAGGAGCGCCGGCCGGAGACCGTGGGCATCGTCCGCCGCCGCGACGACTCGGAGCTCGAGCTGCTGCATGCCGCGCTCGGACGCGGCACGCCGGTGCTGGCGATCTGCCGGGGGATGCAGCTGCTGAACGTGGCATGTGGCGGCACGCTGGTGCAGCACCTGGCCGAGTCGCCCGGCGTGGTGCACAAGGGCCCGCCCGGGACGTTCGCGACCCACGACGTCTCGGTGGGCGGCGGCACGCGGTTGCATGGGCTGGTTGGCGACGCCGTGGAGGTGCACTCCTGCCATCACCAGGGCATCGACCGCCCGGGCGATGGCGTCGTCGTGACCGCCCACGCGTCGGACGGGGTCGTCGAGGGCATCGAGCTCGACGGTGAGCGCTTTGCGGTCGGCGTGCTGTGGCACCCGGAAGAGCACGCGGAGCTGGGCGGTCCGCTGTTTCGCGGCCTGGTCGAGGCAACCCAGCCCGCTGCGGCTGTCTGAGGGAGCCGGCGTCAGCCGGCCGGCCGCCGCTGTGCCGCGCGGATCGCCTCGATCAGCTCGTCCAGCCCCACGCCCTTCTTGAGGCAGCTCGTCGCTCCGGCGGCCAGCGCCGCCTCGATCATCTGCGGCTCGTCGTAGGCCGACAGCACGACCACCGGCATCGCCCAGGCGGCGCGCGCGATCTGCTCGGTCGCCTCGATCCCGTCGACGTTGGGCATGCGCATGTCCATGACCACCACGTCGGGCGTGGACTGCTCGGCCAGCGTCACAGCCTCGGCGCCGTCGCTGGCCTCCGCCACCACGGTCATGCCGGCCTCTGCCAGCGCGTCCCGGAGAACGCCCCGGAGCAGGGCGTTGTCCTCCGCGATCAGGATCCGAATCGACTCCGTCACGTTGGTCGGCAAGCCTACGTGGTCGTGCGGCGAGCGTGCAACCGGTTCAGCCCTGCTCGGCCGGATACAGCTGCTCGACCCCGTCCTGGGCGAACCGGCCCGCGGCCGCCGGCCCCAGTCCGCGGGTGCGGGCCAGGCAGTAGAGCGCACCGAACGTGTCGCCGGCGCCCGTCGGGTCGGCCAGCCGCCTCCCGCTCCCGGCGATGACGTGCCGCCGACCATCCGCGGTCACGACGGCGCCGCGCTCGGCGCGCGTGACCAGCAGCTCGGCGGCGTCGAGGCCCGGCGAGGCCTCCGCCTCGGCCTCGTTCACCTTGAGGGCGGCGACCCCGGCCAGGCTCGCGGCCGGGATCGCGCGCAGGGACACCGGCCCGGCGTCCGCGCCTCTGGCCAGTCCCTGTCCGTCGAGGCACAGAAGGTGCCCCGCGTCCACGAGCAGCTGCACCGTCTCGGCCGGGAAATCGCCGGCCGTCTGTCCGCCGAGCAGCACCCACCGGCACCCGGCGAGCCGGGGAAGCAGCGCTCGCGCGTCCTCCGGGAGGAGCGGCTCGGGCACCGTGACGATCTCCTGTTCGGTGCCCGACGCCGTGTGCCGGAGGCGTGAGACCAGCCGGCCCGTCTCGATCGCGACCGGCATTGCGCCCACCGCGCGCAGCGCCCGCCCGGCGTAGTGCGGCGTGCCACCCGGACGGCGCTTCGCCGGGCCGTCTCCGAGCGTGATCTCGTCGACCGTGGCCGGGCCGAGCACTCCCACCAGCTCGCTCACCGCGCGGGCGCCGTCAGCCGCACCCCGACCGGCTCGCCTTCCCGCACCTCGAGCCTCCCGCCGATGCGGGCGGCTCGCTCCTGGAGCAGGAGCTCGGTGCCGCGCTCGTGACCCGCGCACCCATGCGCCCGCACCTCGAGCGCGACCGTCCCCGGGGACGCGCTGAGCGCGATCTCGATCGACCGCGCGCCTGCGCGCGCCGCTTCCAGGCACGATTCCCTCGCCACCTGGTAGATCGCCGTGTCGCGGTCGGGGTCGCCCGCGGGCCACGTTCCGTCGACCCCGAGGGAGGCGCGGACATGGTGCTCCGCCTCGAGCGTCTCGACGAGCGAGCTGAGCGCCTGCAGCAGCCCGCGCTGCTCCATGACCACCGGATGCAGGCCGCCGGACATCCGGCGCAGGTCGTCCGCCGCCTCGGCCGCGAGCTGCTCGAGCCGTGCCAGGCCGGCACGCGCCCCCTCGACGTCTCCCTGCTCGAGCGCGTGGCGGGCGCCGTCGGCCACGAGCCGGATCGCCGTCATCACCTGTTGTGGCCCGTCGTGCAGGCGGTGCGCAAGGTCCTGTCGCTCGGCGTCGGCCGTGCGCAGGACGTGGTCGAGCAGCACGCCGCGATCGTTCGCCTCACCCGTCCGTCGGCGGAACATCAATCGATCAGCGCGTACCGGAGCGCCAGTGCCACCGCCTGCGTCCGGGTGTCCGCCTCGAGCTTCGTCATCGCGTTGCGGACGTGCGTGCGGACGGTCTCCGGGCTGATGAAGAGCCTGGACGCGATCTCCGGGTTGGAGTAGCCGTTGGCGAGCAGTCCCAGGATCTCCCGCTCGCGCGTGGAGAGTGCCGGGAGCCGTTCCGTCGCCTTGGGAGACACCAGCTCGGACGCGAGCGTCGGATCCACGTATGCACCGCCTTCGGCCACGCGCTTCACCGCGCGCACGATGTCGTCGGGAGGCGCGTCCTTGAGCACGTAGCCGCGCGCCCCGCAATCGAGGCCCTCAGCCAGCAGTCCGCGCTCGCCGTGTGCGGTGTAGAGGATCACCGCCATCCCCGGATGCGCCGCCGTGATCCGGCGCGTCGCCTCGAACCCGTCCATGCCGCGCATGCGCACGTCCATGAGGATCACATCCGGTCGCCTGCGCTCGGCCATCTCGATCGCGGCATCGCCGTTCGAGCTCTCGCCGATCACCGCGATCTCCCGGTCGCGGGCGAGGATCATCTTCACGCCCTCCCGGACAGCCGCGTGGTCGTCGACGATGAGAACCCGGACCTGCTCGGTCTTCCGATCCTCGGCCGTCTCAGAATCCCGGCTGGAGCTCATGGCCCTCCAAATCGTGCTGGCGCGGGGGAACGATTGGAAACACCCTCCCGTACAATCGCCCGCATGTCAACCGCGCGACGCACGGCGCTGGTCTCGGTTCTGGCGGCGCTGGCCCTGACCCTCACGAAGCTGGTCGTCGGGCTCGCCACGTCAAGCCTCGGCATCCTCGCGGAGGCAGCCCACTCCGGCCTCGATGCGGCCGCCGCGCTGCTCTCGCTGTACGCGGTGGGCGTGGCCGAGCGCCCACCCGACGCCCAGCACCAGTACGGGCACGGCAAGGCGCAGAACCTGGCCGCGCTGACCGAGTCGGTCGTGCTCGCAGGCGTCGCGATCTGGATCGGCGTCGAGGCGGTGCTGCGGCTCCGCTCCGGCGGGGGCGACGTCCAGGCGCACTGGTACGCGTTCGTCCTGCTCGGTGGCGTGCTGGCCGTGGACGCGGGTCGCTCGATCCTGTCCTACCGCGTCGGCCGGAGGGAGCGGAACGCGGCGCTGGTGGCGAGCGCGCTGCACTTCGCGTCGGACTTCGCCGGCACGACGGCCGTGATCGTCGGCCTGGTGGCGGTCGCCGCCGGCTATCCGCGCGGCGACGCCGTCGCGGCGCTGACCGTCGCCGTGCTCGTGCTGGTTGCGGCCCTGCGCCTCGCGGCACGCAACGTCGACACGCTCATGGACCGCGCGCCGAGCGGCCTGACGAGGATGATCGAGCAGGCCGCACGGGCGGTGCCGGGCGTGACCGATGTGCGGTCGGTGCGCGTCCGCGAGGCCGCCGGCGAGAGCTTCGCGGACGTGGTCATCGGCGTGTCCCGGCTGGCGGGGCTCGAGCGCAGCCACCAGACGATGGACGACGTGGAGGAGGCCGTCCGCTCGCGGATCGGCCCCGCACAGGTCACGGTGCACGTCGAGCCCAGCGCGGGCGGCGAGGCGCCGAACGAGCGCGTCGCCGCGGCCGCCCTCCGCGTCCCGGGTGTTGTCGAAACGCACAACATCACCGTCCTCGAGGGCTCGGACGGCCGGGCGATCACGCTGCACGTCCGGCTCGACCAGGACATGCCGATGCGCGAGGCCGCGGACATCGTCGAGCGGCTCAAGGACGAGATCCGCACGGAGTTCGGCGTTGCGCGCGTGTACGCACACGTGGAGCCGTCCGCGCTCGGTGCGCACCCGGCGCGCGACGTGGCGGTGGAGGAGCCGGACGTCGTCGCGGCGGCGACGCGCGCCGTGCGGTCGCTTGCGGGGGACGCCGCCGAGGTGGTCGTCTACAGGCAGGGGGAGCGGCTGCTCGTCGTCACGTCGCTGCCGGCGCGGGCCGGCCAGACCGTGCGCGAGGCGCACAATCTCGCCAGCCGGGTCGAGGACGCCGTGCGCGACGCCCTCGACCCGGTCGACGATGTGATCGTCGAAGTCCTGAGGTAGCTACCGCGCGGCCAGGGTGACCGTCACGCTCAGCTGCTTGCCGTCGCGAAGGATGCCGAGCTGCACCGTGTCGCCGGGCTTCTTCGCGCTGATGGCGCCCGACAGGTCGTCGAACGTGCGGATCTGCTTCCCGTCGACGGTGGTGATGATGTCACCGCCGAGCGTCAGCGTCTCGCCGTTGATGGTTGCCTGCGTCGAGCCTCCGTGCAGCCCCGCCTTGGCGGCCGGCGAGCCGGACTCCACCTTGCCGACCAGGACGCCGTGGTCGACGTTGAGGTTCAGCGCCTTCGCGAGGCTGGGAGTGACCGGGGAGCCGAGGATGCCCAGGTAGGTGTGCTCGGCCTTGCCGTTGGCGATGATCTGGTCAGCCACGTTCTTCACCGTGTTCACCGGAACCGCGAACCCGATGCCGATGCTGCCGCTCTGAGGGTTGTTCGGATCGTCGGACAGAATCTGGCTGGTGATGCCGATCACCTGACCGCGGCCGTTCAGGAGCGGGCCGCCGGAGTTGCCGTGGTTGATCGCCGCGTCGGTCTGGATCGCGCCGCGGATCTGCACGTTGCCCTGGAGCGACCCGATGTCGCGGTTGACGGCCGAGACGATGCCGGTGGTCGCGGTGCGGGTCTCGCCGAGCGGATTGCCGATGGCGACGACAGGATCGCCCACCCGCACCTCCGAGGAGTTGCCGAGCGGCAGCGGGGTGAGCGCCTGCGCCGGTGCATCGACCTGCAGGACGGCGACGTCCGTGCTGCGGTCGGCGCCGAGCACCTTCGCCGTGTAGGTCTTGGCCGTGGTCTCGCTGCCGAAGGCGACCTGCACCTTGCTCGCGTTCAGCACGACGTGCGCGTTGGTGAGGATGTGGCCGCTCCGGTCGATCACGAACCCGGATCCGAGCGCCTGAGCCTGCTGCTTCTGAGGGGCGCCGAACGGGTTGAGCGGGTCGGAGGTGGTCGTCGTGGTGGTGGCCGTCACGACCACGACGCCGGGCGCGTCCTTGCGGTAGATCTGGTTGACCGAGAGTCCCTGGCGCGGCGATGCCGAGACGGCGCTGGCCGCCGGGGAGGTGGTGCGGATGATGGTGCGTGACGCGGGATGGGTCGAGTCAACCGCGAATGCCGAGGCGCCGCCGGCGACGACCGCCGTCACGACGATGGCTATGGCTTTGGGGTACGTGTTCATGCCCTACTTCTACGCGCGGCGAATTGGCGCGCGATTACAGGCTTGGAGGCGGATTGGACCGCGCCCGCCTGGCCTCCGCGCGCGCGACGGCGATCGACGCGACCGCGACGACGACCAGCGCCCCGACGTGCGACGCCGTGAGGCCGAAGCGGTAGAGCGGGTTCGACCCGTCGCGCCACAGGCGCGCCATGTCTGCCAGCACTGCGACGGTGCCGATGACGGCGACGGTGTCGGCCAGCGGGGCACCGGCGCCCGACTCCAGATGCATCGCGACACGGCTGGCGATGAGGAGCGCGCACAGCAGCACCGCAAGCGCGACGCCGTGGCTGAAGGCCAGATCGCGGCGCGCGGCGAAGCCGTCTTCGCGGTTCCACTCGACGGCCAGATGGCCGAGCACGACGGCTGCCGCGGGGACTGCCGCGGCGGCGGTGGAGGTTCGCAGGCTGGCTGCCGTCACGCGGATTATCGTAGCCAGCGTGCGCGTCCGCCTGATCGCAAACCCCCACGCCTCCGGCGTGACCGCCGAGCTCGTGCAGGGGGTCGCCGGTAGGCTGGCGACCGTCGCGGAGGTCGACCTCCGCCGGACGGAGCGCGCCGGACATGCGACGGAGCTCGCCGCCGAGCCGGGCGCCGATGCCGTCATCGGGATGGGCGGCGACGGGACCGCCAACGAGGTCGTGAACGGCGTCCCGCACGGGGCGCTGGTGGGCGTCGTGCCCGCGGGCGCGACGTCGGTGCTGGGCAGGCAGCTGGGCCTGCCGCACCGGCCGCTGGCCGCCGCCGCCGCGCTCGCCGCAGCCATCGCCGAGGGGCGGGCGCTGCCGATGGGCCTCGGCGAGGTCGACGGCCGGCTGTTCACCTTCTCCGCCGGTCTCGGCCTCGAGGCGGAGGCGATGCGCCTGGTCGAGGAGCGCCGCCGGCGGAGGCCCGACGGGCGCCGCCCGGGCGATCTGGCGGTGGTCGCGACAGCGATCTCCGTGCTCCGTGCCGATGGCTTCTCGCTGCCCGAGCGGATGACCGTCCGCGTGGACGGCGCCGAGGCGCGTGCGGGATACGTCGCCATCGCGAATGGGCACCCCTACACGTATCTCGGCCGCATCCCCGTGCGCACGGCTCCCCGGGCGGGCTTCGACACGGCGCTCGACGCCGTCGCGGTCGGGCAGCTGCGGCCGCGCGACCTCTGGCGATTCGCGGTCTACGGGCTGGTCTGGCCGCGCCACGCGAGCGGGCGCGACGCGCGCGTCCGCTACCTGCACGACGTCGCCGCCCTCGAGGTCGTGTGTGACGAGCCGGTCGCGCTGCAGGTGGACGGCGAGTACCTCGGCCGCGTGGAGCGCGTTACGGTCGGCTACCGGCCGGCCGCGGTACGCATGCTCATGCCTCCGTTCGCGGCGGCATCCTTCCCGGCCCGGGAACCGGCAGCGGAAGGTAGGTGACGCTCGGCCGCCCGCGGGTCGGCTGTGGGAAGAGCGCCATCAGCTCGTAGACGATCTCGGGAAGCGCGGTCGAGACGGGCAGGCCGAGCTCGTTCGCCCGCTCGACGGTGATCGGGAAGTCGTGGGTGAAGTAGCCGCCGGCGAGAAGGTCGGCGAGCCGCTGCGCCGCCTCCGGCTCCATCCGGTCGTCGAGCAGGTCGGTCACCAGCGAGAGCACCTGCCGCCGCGCCTTGGCGGCGATGTCGGCCATCACCAGGAACCGGTCGTCCACCTGTGCCGGCTCCTTCGTCTGCACGACGCGAAGGATCGATGCCGCCGGCATGTCCCCCAGCTGCGGGTCGACGGGCCCGAGCACCGCATGCGGATCCATCACGATCTCGTCCGCCGCGAGGGCAACCAGCGTCCCGCCGCTCATCGCATAGTGCGGGACGAGGACGGTCACCTTCGCGGGATGGGCGCGCACGGCGTGCGCGATCTGCTCGGCCGCGAGCACCAGGCCGCCCGGCGTGTGCAGGACGAGATCGATCGGCGTGTCGTCGGGCGTCAGCCGGATCGCCCGCAGCACCTGCTCCGAATCGTCGATGTCGATGAAGCGCACGAGCGGCACGCCGAGCAGGCCGATCTGCTCCTGGCGGTGGATCATCGTGATCACCTGCGTTCCTCGTTCGCGCTGCAGGCCGGCCAGCCGTCGCGCGCGTGCGCCGAGCAGCGCGCGCTGCCGCAGGAGCGGCGCGATCACCGTCAGGAACACCAGGATCACGAGCACGAGGAGCGCCAGGCCCATGCCTCAACCGTAGTCGATCGGCGGCGGCGCGGATCACGCGCTGCGTATGATCCCCGCCGATGGATCTCGTCTACGCGGTCAGCCAGGGGCTCGGGCTCGCGGTCGCGGCCGGCTTCTTCGCCTCCGTACCGCTCGCCGTCGGCGCGTCGGTGGCCGCGCTCGGGTTCGCCGACGGCTCGATCGGCCTCGCGGACGACGGCCAGACCGTCGTCGCGCTCTGGGTGCTGGCGGCGGTCGAGTTCGTCGCCGATGCCGTGTGGCCGGGGGCCGAGGCCGGCGCGCGGCTGCTGCGGCGCATCGTCGGCGGCGGTCTGGCGTTCGAGCTGGTCGCCGGGGACGAGGTGCCCTACGTGGGGCTGGCGATCGGAGCGGCGGTCGCCGCGGGTGTCGCGCTGTCGCTGCGGCAGATGCGGACGCGCGCGATCCGAGGCGGCGGGGACGTCCGCGGCACGGCGATCATCGAGGATGGCGCGGGGGTGGTCATGGCCGCGGTCGGCGCCGTGCCGCTGGTCGGCTTCGTGCTCGCGGCGGCCGCTGCGGCGCTCTTCGGCCGCACCCGCCGGCGCGAGCAGGAGAAGTACAAGGGGCTGCGCGTCCTGCGCTGACCCGGCCGGCCGCGAGCCGACCTCCTAGAATCCCGCGGATGCCCAAGAAGCTGATCCTGGCCGTGATCGACGGGCTCGGCCCGGCGGTGCTCGACCGGGCCATCGCGGCGGGACGGGCGCCGACCCTGGCGCGCCTGCAGGAGCTGGGCGGCCGCACCGACGCGTGCGTCTCGACGTTTCCCTCGCTGACACCGGTCTGCCTGTCCGCGCTCATCACCGGTCAGCACCCGGTTGGCACGCGGATCCCGAGCATGACCTGGTACCACCGCGGCGAGGGCCGCTTCGTCGAGTACGGATCGTCGTTCCCGGCGACGCTGGCCGAGGGCACGAAGCAGATGGTCGACGACGTCATGGTGAACCTGAACCTCCTGCACCTGTCGCCGCGCGTGACGACGGTGTTCGAGGCGCTCGAGGACAGGGGGCTCGTCACCGCGGCCGTCAACACGTACATCTGCCGTGGCCGCGTGCGCCATCCCATCGCTCGCGAGGCGGCCAGGCGGGTCGCCCGCCGGGTCGGGATCGTGGACGCGGTGTACGGCCCGCGCCGGTACTTCTTCGGCGAGCTGTTCTGGTCGGACGAGACCGGCGCGCCGCGCAACTTCGGCGGGTCGGTCGACCGCCACGGCGGCCACGTCGCCCGCTGGCTGGTAACGCGCGACGGATTCGATTTCCTCTTCCTCTACCTCTACGAGACCGACGCGGCCGGCCACCGCGGCGGCGACGTCCTGGCTGCCGTCGAGCAGGCCGACCACAGCCTCGCGCTGATGGTCGAGGCGGCGGGCGGCTGGAGCGACTTCCTCGAGCGCTACGCGATCGCGGTCGTGGCCGACCACGGGCAGAGCGCGGTCACGCGCGGGGTCGACGCCAGCGAGCCGTTCGACGACCTGCGCCTGTTCCGGTCGAGCCGGCACTCGAACCCCGAGGAGTGCGACCTGGCCCTCGCAGCGAGCAATCGGGTAGCCATGGCGTACCTTCTGCCCGGCGGCCGGCTGACCGCGAGCGAGGTCGCTCACCGGTTCGCCCGGCACCCCTCCGCCGACGTGGTGATCTGGCGCGAGGGCGCGTGGTACGCCGTTCGCCGCGACGGCGGCGAGCTCCGCTTCCGTCCGGGGGCCGAGCACCGGGACGAGCGCGGCAACGGATGGGACCTGGCGGGCGAACGCGACCTGCTCGACCCGGCGCTGTACCCGAACGCGCTCGAGCGGATCGCCGGCGCGGCAGCCTGCGAGACGGCCGGCGACGTGATCGTCTCGGCGTGCCTGGGCGACGAGTTCGCAGATGCCGGCGGCCAGCACCACGCCGGCGGCGGCAGCCATGGGTCGCTGCACGCTGACGACTCGCTCGTACCGCTGATCACCGCCGGCTTCGAGCCGGCGCCGGAGCTCGGGGAGGTGCCGTCGATCACCGATCTCACCCCGCTGGCGCTCCGGCGGCTCACGGCGGTTGGCGAGCCCGCGCGCGCGGGTACGTGATACGCGCTGGGCGGGCACCCGGAGGGATTGATCTAGTGTGTCGCCGATGAAGGATGCAGGGACGGACGCGGCCGGCGTAGGCTTCCGGGGGCACGCCGAGCGCGTGAACCTCGGACTTCGCAGCCACCACAACTGGCTCGAGCTGATGCGGTTCTGCGTCGTCGGAGGATCCGGCTACGTCATCAACGTCGGCCTGTTCACCCTGGCCTACCGCGACCTGCCGTATCCGATTGCCTTCGTGATCGCCTTCGGCGTGGCTGCCACGAGCAACTTCGTCTGGAACCGGGTGTGGACGTTCCGGATCGAGCACGGGGTGCCACACATGCAGTACGCGCGCTTCCTCGCGGTCAGCCTGCTGGCGCTCGCCATCGACCTGGTGGCGCTGGCGCTGCTGGTGGAAGAGGCGGGCGTCCACAAGCCGGTCGCCGCAGCCATCGCCATCGTGGTCGCCACCCCCATCAGCTTCCTTGGCAACAAGCTCTGGAGCTTTCGCTAGAGCGCTCATCGCCGCCCTGCTGGCGCTGATGGTGGCGCCGGCGGGCGCGCACGCCGCCGGCCGGCAACTCGACCGCCGCGAGGTGGTCGCCATCGCCAGGGCCCAGCCGGACGTCGCGGCCCTCCTGCGCCGTAACGCCGGCGCTCACTGGGAGGTCGTCTACGACAGGCGGACGGCCACCTGGACGGCGGCCCTGGAACGGGCAGGCCGTCACACGGTGCTTGCGACGGTCAAGGTGAGCGACAGGACGTCGAACGTGCTCTCGACGATCCGCGCGCCGACCACGTCCGGGCCGCGGCTGACCGCCGACGAGGCGATCCGGATCGCGAACCGCTCGCGGGCACTGCGAGCCTGGGTGCACCAGTACCGGGGCGTCACGACGGAGGCCACGCTCGGGAGCGACCGGGTGTGGACCGTCCGCTACGACGACGCACACGGCGACGACGTCGCCGAGGGGCGGGTGGACGACGGCGCCATGGCGCTCGCCGGCACGCGCACCGGCCCGCAGGTGGGCTGGCAGCTGGCCCGCGGAGAGCCCAACTCCTACGGGCGGCTGGTCAACCGCTGGTGGCTGTTCCTGCCGCTCTGCGTGCTCTTCGTCGCCGGGCTGACCGACTGGCGCCGGCCATCCGCCATGCGGACGCTCGACCTGCTCGCGCTCCTGTCGTTCGGCATCTCGCTGCACTGGTTCAACCAGGGCGACCTGTTCGTGTCCACGCCGCTGATCTATCCGCCGATGGTGTACCTGCTCGTGCGGATGATCTGGATCGGCTGGACGCGGCCGCCGCGCCGCTTCGACATCGGGTCGACGCACGCCCTGATCCTGGTCGCGCTCACCTTTGCGCTGATCGGGTTCCGGTTGGGGCTGAACAACCAGGACTCGAACATCCTCGACGTCGGCTACGCCGGCGTGGTCGGTGCCGACCGGCTGATGAACGGTACAGTTCCCTACGGGCACATGCCGGTGAAGACCGCTCGCCCCTGCCACGGCCGCTACAGCAACGGCGATCCGGTCGCCTACGTCCAGGTGACGAACGGCAGGTGCGAATCGGCCATCGAGAGCGGCGACACGTACGGCCCCGCCGTCTACGCGGCGTACGTGCCGTTCGTCGAGACGCTCGGCTGGTCGGGCCTGTGGGACGACCTGCCTGCGGTGCACGTGGCGGCCTCGGCGTTCGACCTGCTCGCCATTGCCGGCCTGTTCGTCGCCGGTTGGCGCTACGGGTCCGCGCGGTTCGGCATCCTGCTCGCGTTCGGGTGGGCGGCCAATCCGTTCACGCTGTACTCGCTCAACATGAACACGAACGACGCGCTGGTCGGCGCGCTGCTTGCGTGGTTCATGGCCGCGCTCTCGTGGCCGGCGGCGCGCGGGCTCCTGCTCGCGGCGGCGGGGCTGACCAAGCTGGGCCCCTTCGCACTCGTGCCGATGCTCGCCTCGCTGCGCGGACGGCGCTGGACCTTCGTCGGGTTCGCGGCCGGCCTTGCCCTCCTGCTCTCGCTGGTGCTCCTCGACGGGACGGGCGGGCTGCGGCTGTTCTACGACCGCACCTTCCACTTCCAGCTGAACCGCGTGACGCCGCTCTCGGTCTGGACGATCGGCAGCTTCCACCCCGGGTGGCCGCACCTGCACTGGCTGCAGCAGGCTCTGCAGGTGGCCGTGATCCTCGGCTGCACGCTGCTGGCCGTGCTCCCCCGGCGACGCAAGGATGCGGCCGGCGTGGCGGCTCTCGGCGGAGCGGCGCTGATCGCCACGCAGATCGCATCGAGCTACTGGTTCTACCCCTACATCTGCTGGTGGCTGCCGATGGCGCTGCTCGCCATCCTCCTGCCGCGCGAGCCGGAGCAGCGCACCCTCATGGCGCGCTGAAGCGGAACGGCGCCACGGCCGTGGCGCGGCCCGTGGCGCTGTCGCAGTCGATCAGCGCGCCCTCGATGCGGACATCGCCCTCCGCCGGCTCGAACCGGACCGGCAGGCCTGTCTGGAAGCGGCGCAGGACGAGCTCGGCCCTGACGCCGATCACCGAATCGTGCGGCCCCGTCATGCCGGCGTCGGTCAGGTAGGCGGTGCCGCCGGGGAGCACCGCCGGGTCGTTCGTCTGGATGTGCGTGTGGGTGCCGATCACCGCCGTGACGCTTCCGTCCAGCAGTCGGCCCATCGCGACCTTCTCGCTGGTCGCCTCGGCATGGAAGTCGACGATCACCACCGGCGTTTGCTCACGCGCCTCCGAGACCAGCCGTGGCCCCATCTCGAACGGGCTCTGGGCGGCGTCCAGGAACAGCTGACCGATCAGGTTGACGACCGCGATGCGCGTTCCGTCCGCCGCCTCCACCACCGTCAGCCCGCGGCCCGGCGCGGTCGCCGCATGGTTCGCCGGTCGGACGATGCGCTCGTTCGTCTCGAGGAACGGATAGACCTCCTTCTGCCGGTACGCGTGGTTGCCGAGGGTGATCGCGTCGACGCCGGAGGCATAGAGCCGCGTGGCGATGCGGCTGGTCACGCCGACCCCGTCCGCAGCGTTCTCGGCGTTCGCGATCACCGCGTCGACGCCGTGCTCCTCGCGGATGGCGGGCAGGTGCTGCTCGACGGCACGCCTGCCGGGAGCGGCGAAGATGTCGGCGAGGAACAGGATGCGCACGCCGCGGATGGTACGCGGCTCTAGAGCAGCGGGCTCGCCCCGGGCGCGGGGCCGACCTGCATGGAGACGTGGTTGCCGGCGCCCGAGGTGTAGTGCGAGACCGTCTGGTCGAGCAGCTTCGAGAGGTCGACGACGGTGCCGAGCTTCGTGACCGACGCCTGAACGGGCGTCCCGACGTCCACGTCGAGGTGCTTGCCGAGGTTGCCGACCGTGACGATCACGGCGGCAAGGCTGCTCGGCCTGATCTGCACGATGCTCCCTCGAACCTGGCCATTCAGGACGTACGGCTGGACGCTGACGACGACGCCGTCCACCGGCGAGTAGACGTTCGTCCCGCTGGGAGCGCCCACGTCGACCGCGCTGGTATCCGGGCCGGACCCGTGGCTGTCGACGTAGTAGCGCGGCCCTGGGCTGCTGCCTCCGCCGAACAGCCTGTCGCCCAACCGTGCGAGGAACCCGGCGTTCCGCTGCTTGCCCGCCGGGGTGAGCGGGATGCCGTCGGCCACGCCGGTCGCGTGGTAGACGATCGCCGTCACGCGGCGCTGCGAGACCGGCAGCTCGAGCGTGAGCGAGCTGACCGTCGCCAGCGTCTCGGGCGGCGATGGCGGGCCGTTCGGGGCGATCTCGGCCGAGTTGCCGAGCGGGATGCCGCTGGAGCTGGTGCCCGACGAGCCGCCGCGCAGCAGCGTCACGGCCACCGCGCCGAGCGCGAGCAGCACGCCGAGCGCGACCAGCCGCCGAAGCCGGTGCGGTGAGCGCCGGCGAACGGTGCGGCGTCGCCGGCGCTGTCGCTGCCGGGTGGCGATCATCGGGGCAGGGTAGCCCCCGGCGCCGCGGCCCTGTGCCGGCTGGACCGGTCGGTAGCATGGTCCGGATGGCCCCCGACACGCCGCGCAAGCTGGTGATCCCCCGCTGGGTGCAGCTGATCGGGCTCCCGCTGATTCTGGTCGGCGCCTGGCAGTTCGTCGCGGCGGTGAACCACGCGGTCTTCATCTTCATCGTGGCCGCGCTGATCGCGATCCTGCTGAACCCGATCGTCCGCGCGTTCGCCGCCCTGCGGATTCCGCGCCCCGTTGCCGTGCTCCTCGTCTACCTGCTGTTCGCGCTCACGTTCGTCGCAGCGGGCGTGCTCGCAGGCACGGTGATCGCGACCCAGGTGCAGGCGGCCAGCGGCGTCGTCGAGCGGGAGTTCAGCACGGCGCCCGGGCAGACCGAGACTCCGGCCCAGAAGCGCCTCGACCGCCTCCAGCGCTGGCTGGACGGCCACGGACTGTCCCAGGTCGACGTGCGGAACCTCGGCGACAAGGTGCAGGAGAAGATCGACTCGCTGGACATCCAGAGCGTGTCGGGCAAGGCGGTGACCGTCGCCCAGGGCGTCCTGATCGGGGTGGTGGAGAGCCTCTTCAACGTGGTGCTGGTGATCGTGGTCTCGGTCTACATGTTGCTCGACGCGCCGCGGTTGTCGCGCTTCCTGCGCCGGCTGTTCCCGCCCGGTGAAGGGGAACAGGACCTGATGACGCGGTGTGAGCGGGCGCTGATCTCCTATGTGCGGGGCCAGACCATGGTGTCGCTCGTGATCGGCGCCAGCGCGGGCGCGTTCATGTGGGTGCTCGGGGTGACCGGCATCTTCCAGAGCGGCGACGACTACGCCATCGCGTTCGCCGCGTTCGCCGCGCTGGTCGAGGTGATCCCGTACGTGGGGCCGTGGATCGGGGCGATCCCGCCGCTCGCGGTGGCGCTCGCCGAGTCGCCGGGCGCGGCCCTCGCCGTCGCGATCGCGTTCCTGATCATCCACCAGATCGAGGGCCACATCGTCATCCCGAAGCTGATGGGGGGCGCGGTCGGCGTGCACCCGCTGCTCGTCATCTTCGCGCTGCTCGCGGGCGAGCAGCTGTACGGGGTGCCCGGCGTGCTGGTCACGCTGCCGCTGGTCGCGGTCGGCCGGGAGGTGGTGGCCTTCCTCCGCGACCGGATCGGCCTCGAGACGTGGCACGGTGCGGCGATCCCGGTCGAGGTTCCGGTCGAGGTGCGTGCCGATGCGCCGCCGCCGGTGCCTCCGGCGGGCGGAGCCGGCCCCGCTACGGCTGGCTGACCGTCGTTCCCACGCCCGACTGCGGCGTGGGGGCGAGTGCGTCCTGGTTGGAGGGAGCGAGGTCGGCGGCCAGCTCGAACGCCTCGAGCGCCGCCTCGGCCCGGCCCATCCGCTTCAGGAACTTGCCGTACCACCGGTATGCCTTGGCCAGCTCTCGCGCCCAGCCATTCTGCTGGCGGATGGCGTCGATCGCCGCGGTGTAGGCCCACTCGGCCCGCTCGCCGTGGCCGAGCTCGTCGTAGACGCGCGCCAGCACCAGGTAGGCGTCGCCGAGCTGGCCGGGAAGCGCGCCGTTTGCCAGCAGCTCCACGCCCTCCTTGGCCTTCGCCGAGGCAAGCTCGTGGTCGCCGCGCTGGAGCGCGCAGCGCGCCTCCTCGACGACGACGAACCCGAGGTCGAGCGGGCTCGGCCGTGCGCCCAGCAGTCCCCGCGCGGCCGTGAGGTGCTCGCTGGCGCGCTCCGTCTCGGAGTTGTCGAGCAGGTTCTGCGCGTACAGCAGGTGGGCGTCCGAGAGGGCGACGTTGTCGTCCATCAGCTCGAAGATGGCAAGCGCGCGATCGGCGTATGCGATCGCCTGGCCGATCTGGCCTGTGGTCGCGTACAGGCGGGAGAGCGAGTAGTACGCGCCGGCGCGGCTGCGCAGGTCGACCTCCTCGGCACCGTCGCGCAGCGCCTCGGCCAGGACGCCGGCAGCGCTGCCGTAGTCCCCGGCATCCGTGTAGGCGCGGCTCAGCATCAGCGTGTAGCGGACAAGCTTTGCCAGATCGCGGCCCGGCTGGTCGCGAAGGCGCTCGGCGCAGTCGTTCAGCAGCGCGATGGCACGCGCCGGATCGCCGGCGTTGACGTGGAGGCGCGCCAGCTCGATGTAGAGGTCGGGGCGCTGGGCGGGGTGCGGCGGGTCGCCGATCTCGAGCGCCCGCTGGAACAGCTCGAGCGCCTGCGGCTCGCGGCCGCGGCGCGACGCGATCAGCGCGAGCCCCTCGAAGCACTCGCTCATGCGCTCGGCGTCGGCGTCCACCTCGGACTCGCGAAGCACGCCGCGCAGCAGCTCCTCGGCCTCGTCGTACTGCTCGAGCCGAATCATCATCATCGCGTCGAGCACCTCGAGCGACCGGGCGCGCTGCTCGCTGCTGACCTCGCCGGTCAGCTCCTCGGGCGTGACGTCGAGCCGGCGCGCGATCTCGATCAGGACGCGCGGGCTGGGCCGGCGGTCGCCCGCTTCGATCCGCGCCAGGTAGCTGTAGGAGCATCCGTCGAACGACAGGTCGCGCTGCGTCATCGCGCGCTTGCGGCGCATATGGCGGATCCGGGCGCCGAGCTTGCGGAGCGCCTCGTTGGAATAGTCAAGTTCCTGCTGCTCGTCGAGCATGTTCGCCCCTCCCGCGATGTCCATTCGTGGCAAGCCTACTGAGCGCGTGGGGGCATGTAAAGGCCCGGCGATACAATCCGCCGCATGGCATTTCCGGTTACGAGGCTCCGCCGGCTGCGGCGCACAGACGCCCTGCGCGGCATGGTTCGCGAGACGCGCCTGGCCGCGGCAGACCTGATCCAGCCGCTGTTCGTGCGGGCGGGCAGCGGGCCGGCCACGCCGATCCCGTCGCTCGCCGGACAGTTCCACCACTCGATCGAGACGCTGGTGGCCGAGGCTGAGCTGGTGCATGCGGCGGGCGTGCCCGCCGTGATCCTCTTCGGCCTGCCCGACCACAAGGACGACGCCGCCAGCTCGGCGTACGACGATGAGGGGATCGTCCAGATGGCAGTGCGCGCGCTGCGGGCTCAGGTGCCCGAGCTGGTCCTGGTCACCGACGTCTGTCTATGCCAGTACACATCGCATGGACATTGCGGGGTGCTGCGCGACGGTGCCGTGGACAACGATCTGACGCTCGACCTGCTCGCCCAGACCGCAGTGTCGCATGCCGCCGCCGGCGCGGACATCGTCGCGCCGAGCGACATGATGGACGGCCGGGTGGCGGCGATCCGCTCGGCGCTCGACGCCGAATCGCTGACATCCACGGCGATCCTCGCCTACAGCGCCAAGTTCGCCTCCGCCTTCTACGGCCCGTTCAGGGAGGCCGCGCACTCCACGCCTGCCGAGGGCGACCGGCGCGGCTACCAGATGGATCCCGCCAACGGAACCGAGGCGCTGCGCGAGGTGCTGCTCGACATCGAGGAGGGGGCGGACATGGTGATGGTGAAGCCCGCCATGCCGTACCTCGACGTGATCCGGCGCGTGCGCGAGCGGACGCTCGCGCCGATTGCCGCCTACCAGGTGAGCGGCGAGTACGCGATGCTCACGGGCGCCGCGCGAGCGGGCCTGCTGGACGAGCGCGCCGCCGCACTCGAGGCGTTGACCGCGATCAAGCGCGCCGGAGCAGACATGATCATCACCTACCACGCGACCCGGGCGGCTGGGTGGCTGTCGTAGGCGGCCCGCGGACCGAGGCCGCCTCCGAGCGCCTGTACCGCGAGGCCTCCGCCATCATCCCCGGCGGCGTCAGCAGCCCGGTGCGCGCGATGCGCTCGGTCGGCCGCGACCACCCCCTCTTCGCCGCGCGGGGAGAGGGCGGCTGCCTGATCGACGCGGACGGGAACCGGTACGTCGACTGGGTGCTCTCCTGGGGTCCGCTGATCGCCGGGCATGCACACCCGCGCGTGGTCGAGGCGGTGAGCCGGGCGGCGGCGGACGGGACCTCGTTCGGAGCGCCGACGGAGCTCGAGCTGCGGCTGGCCCGCGAGGTTGTCGCCGCGGTGCCGTCGGTCGACATGGTGCGATTCGTCTCCTCGGGCACCGAGGCCACCATGAGCGCCGTGCGCCTCGCCCGGGCGTTCACCGGGCGCACGAAGCTGCTCAAGTTCGCGGGCGGCTACCACGGACACGTGGACGCCCTGCTCGCGCAGGCCGGATCCGGGTTGGCGACGCTGGCGATCCCCAGCACTCCCGGGGTGCCGGCGGCCGTCACGGCGGACACGCTGATCTGCCCGTACAACGACCTCGATGCGGTGCGTACGCTGGCCGAGCGGCACGGCGACGACCTCGCCTGCGTGATCGTCGAGCCGGTGGCCGGCAACATGGGCGTCGTGCCTCCGCGGCCCGGGTTCCTCGAGGGGCTGCGCGCGGTGTGCAACGGAACGGGCGCTCTGCTCGTGGCGGACGAGGTGATCACGGGGTTTCGCGTCGCCTACGGCGGCGCGCAGGAGCGCCTGGCCTTCCGGCCGGACCTGACATGCCTCGGGAAGATCCTCGGCGGCGGGGTGCCGGCCGCCGCCTTCGGCGGGCGCGGCGATGTGATGGAACGGCTGGCGCCGATCGGCGACGTCTACCAGGCGGGGACGCTGTCCGGGAACCCGCTTGCGATGGCGGCCGGCCTGGCGACGCTCGAGCTGCTCCGAGGGGACGGTGCGTACGACCGTCTGGAGGCGGTCTCCGCAGCGCTCGCCGAGGGGCTTGCCGCGCCCGGCGTCACGGTCAACCGGGTGGGCGCGATGTTGACCGGGTTTTTCACCGACGCCCCGGTGACCGACTTTGCGGGCGCGGCGGCCTCGGACACCGAACGCTATGCCCGGTTCCACGCGCACATACTCGACCGCGGCGTCTACATCGCGCCGTCGCAGTTCGAGGCGATGATGCCGTCCCTCGCACACACCGACGAGCAGGTGGAGCTGACGGTCGCGGCCGCCCGCGAGTTCGCGGGCTGATGGCCGAGGTGATGGAGCAGATCCGTGCGCGGGCACTGGCCGAGAGCCCGCTGCTCGCGGGGGCCCTGCGTCCGGATGGCGACGCGCGCGCGGAGTACGCCGGCCGCTGCGGCGACCGGTACCTGCTGGGCGTCGAGATGATCCGCGAGGGCTACCTCCTGCATCACGGCAGCTCCCGGCTGTTCACTCAGGAGGATCGCGACCTGGCGCTCCTGACCGGCGACTACCTCTACGCCGCCGGGCTCGTCGAGATCTGTGCGACGGGCGACCTCGACGCGGTGCGAACGCTCGCGCTGCTGATCGCAGAGTGCTCCGCGCGGCGCGGCGAGCTCGCGGCCGAGAGCGACGAGCCGCTCTGGGATGCGGCGGTCACTGCCCTGGCACGCTGAGAGCTAGGGCGTCCACCGGTCGGCGACCGGCGTCACGACGAGCTCGTGCGTCCAGGCCGAGCGTCCCTGCTCGTGCAGGTACCGCGCTGCTTTCGCCAGCTCGACCGTGTCGATCCGTTCGCCGCCGCCGTCGTCGCCCGGGCCGCCGAACGTCCCGTCGCAGACCAGCAGGCAGACGTGCACGCCTTTCGGCTTCAGCTCGTTCGCCGCCGCCTGCGAGAGCGCTCGGGTGCCCGCGGCACCGGCTGCCCACGGGGCGCGTCCGGGGAGGGCCCGCCGCGCCGAACCCCCGGTCACCTGGATCACCGTTCCCGACCCGCGGGCGGCCATCGACGCCCCGGCGGTCCGCAGGAACGCGAACACCTCAGGCAGCAGCTGCTCGAGGTACGGCTCCATCGCCGCGTCGTCGGTCGTGATCAGGTCGCCGCCGCCGAACCGGCCCTTGGGTGACATCGCGTTCACCGCCAGGTCGATCGCGCCCGCCTCCGAGACCACGCGCTGCATCTCGTCGGCCCGCGTCAGGTCGGCGGCCACGCCGGTGCCCGGGAACGCCGACGCCGTCTCCTCGCTTCGCGCCACGCCCGTGGCCTCCCATCCGAGCGCGAGGAAGTGCTCCGCGATCACCCTGCCGAGGTTCCGCGCGCCGAGGACGAGCAGGTGCGGCATCAGGAGCCCGCGGGCGGCGGCTCGTCCGCCGGTGGCGGAACGGCCGGGGGCGCTGCGGCCGGCGGCTCGGGGGCCGCGGCCGGGCCGGTGGCGGCAACCGACGGTGGCGTGGAGAAGTCGACCCGCACCGGCTCGCGGTCGCCCGGGTCCTCGATCTCGAAGTACTCGCGCGGCGTGAACCCACCCATGCCCGCGATGATCGAGTTCGGGAACACCTGGATCCGCGTGTTGTACGACTGGACGTTGCCGTTGTAGATGCGACGTGCCGCCGCGATCTGGTCCTCGGTGTTCGTGAGCTCGCCCTGCAGCTGCTGGAAGTTCTCGGTCGCCCGCAGCTGCGGATACGCCTCGGCAACCGCGAACAGGCGCCCGAGCGCCTGCGACAGCATGCCTTCGGCCACGCCCGCCTGGGCCGGCCCGCTGGCGCCCATCGCCCTGCTGCGAGCGTCGGTGACGGCCTGGAAGGTCTCTCGCTCGTGAGCGGCGTAGCCCTTGACCGTCTCCACCAGGTTGGGGATCAGGTCGTGCCGCCGCTTCAGCTGCACGTCGATGCCGCTCCAGGCCTCGTCGACCTTGTTCCGCGCACGGACCATGCTGTTGTACGCGCCGATCAGGAACAGCGCGAGCACGATGACGACGACGATGACGATGATGGCAACGACCATGTTCCGTGCGCTCCTTGGGTGGAAGGCGTACCGCGGATCGGATTCTACGCATCCGCCGGCGTGTCCTCCTCCCCGCTGGGGTCAGACGGGGTCGGGGCGGTGCAGCAGGCCCTCGGCCAGCACCGCCTTCGCCATGCGCTGAGCGGTGTCCAGCAGCGCCTCGTACTCGGCATCGGTCGTGCAGGGGTGCCGCGAGCTGACGACCAGCGTGCCCATCCCGTACTCGATCGCCGGGGCGGTATCGCCGAGCTGGAGGAACCAGACGATCGTCTCGGGCGCGAACAGCCGCAGGAGCGCCTCCCGGTCGCCGTCGCGTCCGGCCAGCAGCCGGAACCGCCGGCCGAACTCCACCGACTCGAGGTCGATCTGCTCCTCGTCCCAGCCGGCCGCCGGTGCGACGAATCCATGCCGGGGCACGACGCGGAAGTGCGGAAAGCCCGCGGCGAGCAGCGCCTGGATCACCGTCGTGCGCCCGAGCCGGAGGCCCACGGACACGCCCAGCTCGCGCTGCGTCAGGCTGCGGTCATCCTCCAGCACCCAGGTCCAGGCATACAGCGTGCCGGTGCCGTCCCCGACCGGCACCTCCCAGCAGTCGCCGGCCTCCCCGCCGGGCAGCTCCAGCGTCGGCGTCGAGGCGGGCGGCGGCGGTTCCGCGGGCAGCAGGCCCTTGCGGACGGCCCAGTCCGCCGCGTCGTCCGCCGCCGCCGGCGACCGGCCGATCAGGCGGTAGCCCGCGACCGCGACGAACAGGAGCGGCATCAGGTAGGGCAGGAGGACCGCATGCGCCATGACGCCCATGTATCGGCGGGCGCGAAGCCCGCCTCAAGCCGCTTGCATACACTGCCCGGCTGATGCCCTTCAGTGACCTGCGCGACTGGCTCGACCATCTCCGCCGCGAGGGCGAGCTGCACGAGGTCACCGCCGAGGTGGATCCGCACCTGGAGATCACCGAGATCACCGACAGGGTGACGCAGGCGGGCGGCCCGGCCCTGCTCTTCCGCAACGTCCGGGGAAGCTCGCTGCCGCTGCTCATCAACCAGTTCGGCACGGAGCGGCGGATGTGCATGGCGTTCGGGGTGGATCGCCTGGACGACCTCGCCGCGCGCGTCCAGAGCGTGCTCGAGATGACGCCTCCGGAGGGAATCGGAGACAAGATTCGCGCGCTCGGCCGGCTCAAGTCCCTGGCCGACTCGCGCCCGAAGACCGTCCGCAGCGGCCCGTGCCAGGAGGTCGTCCTGGAACCGCCCAGCCTCGATGCGCTGCCGGTGATGACGTGCTGGCCGAAGGACGGCGGGCCGTTCATCACGCTGCCGGCGGTCATCACCCGCGACCCGCGCACCGGCATGCGGAACGTCGGCATGTACCGGATCCAGAAGTTCGACGCGACGACCAGCGCGATGCACTGGCAGATCCACAAGGACGCGGCGGCCGACTGGCGCGGCATGGGCGACCGCATGGACGTCGCCGTCGCGCTCGGCCTCGACCCCATCAGCGCCTATACGGCCTCGGCGCCACTGCCGAAGCACATCGACGAGTTCATGCTGGCCGGGTTCCTGCGCGGCGAGCCGGTCGAGATGGTGCGCGCCCGCACGGTCGACCTGGAGGTGCCCGCGCGCGCCGAGATCGTCATCGAGGGATACATCGAGAAGGGCGAGCTGGCCGACGAGGGGCCGTTCGGCGACCACACCGGCTACTACACGCCGGTGGAGCCGTTTCCCGTGCTGCACGTCACGGCCGTGACGATGCGGCGCGACGCGATCTACCCGTCGATCATCGTCGGCGTGCCGCCGCAGGAGGACGTCTGGCTGGGCAAGGCGACGGAGCGGCTGTTCCTCCCCGCGATCCGCATGACGATGCCCGAGGTCGTGGACTACGACCTGCCGTTCCAGGGGGCGTTCCACAATCTCGCGATCGTCTCGATCCGCAAGGCCTTCCCCGGCCACGCCCGCAAGGTCATGCACGCGATCTGGGGGACCGGCCTGCTCTCGCTGACCAAGGGCGTCGTGGTGGTCGACGACTGGGTCGACGTCCACGACTACGGGCAGGTGATGTGGCAGGCCGGGGCGAACGTCGATCCCGCCCGCGACGTCGTCCTCACCGAGGGGCCGCTCGACCACCTCGACCATGCACCGTCCCGCCAGTTCCTGGGCGGAAAGATCGGAATCGACGCCACCGCCAAGTGGGAGTCCGAGGGCTATCATCGCGGCTGGCCCGAGGTGATCGAGATGAGCCCCGAGGTGCGCGATCAGGTCACCGCCCGGTGGGCCGAATATGGCATTCCTGTTACGAAGACACCTGACCGAGAGGCGCGATAGTATGGCGCCGCTGGATTGACTGGAGGACCTGTGGCGGACACTCCCGCCGGCTCGCACGCCCACGCATACACGGCGCCACAGGCGCCCGACTCCGCCGTCACGCGCGGCCAGTTCCTGACCGTCTCCACCGTCGGCCTGGGCGCGATGATCGGCGCGGTGATCGGCGTCCCCGCCACGGCGTACGTGCTCGCCCCGGTGACCAAGGAGGTCTCGTTCGAACCGGTCAACCTGGGGCCGACGAGCAAGTACACCGCCGAGAGCGACTTCAAGCCCACGGCTGCCACGTACGTCGAGGACCCCAGCAACCCCAACACCAGCGCGGGCCTCGCGTGGGTGCACTACACCGGCAAGCAGAACACGGACTGGCTGGCCGCGGACGCGATGTTCATCGTCTTCTCGAACCGGTGCATGCACCTCGGCTGCCCCGTGGTCGGTACCGGCGCCGGCTTCCAGTGCCCATGCCACGGCGGCACGTACGACACGCGCGGCGTCCGCATCGCCGGCCCGCCGATCCGGCCGCTTGACCGGTTCCAGTGGAAGGTGGAGAAGGGTGACCTGATCCTCACCAACCGCTGGAGCGTCGACTTCCTCAACGGCAAGCTGACCTACTTCCCGGTGAAGATGCCCGGCCAGCCGGTGGACGTCCCCGGTAACAGCCACATCGCCGATGTGCTCTATCCCAACGTGACCTACGAGCACGGCCCCGTGCCGGAGCCGCACTGATGCCGCTGCCGATCCCCATCCCGCCGCCGCCGAACCCGAAGCAGATGGTGCTGGCCACCGAGGACTGGATCGAGTACCGCACCGGCTTTCCCACGCTCGTCCGCAAGTTCCTGTTCCGGAAGGTGCCGCCCACCGGCTGGTTCCACACGCTCGGCTCGTCGCTGCTGACGGTCTTCATCCTGCAGGCGACCACCGGCGCGCTGCTTGCGATGAGCTACGACCCGTCCCCCAACGGCGCCTACGAGTCGATCCGCTACATCACCGACCAGCAGACGCTCGGCTGGCTGATCCGCGGCATGCACAAGTGGGGCGCCAGCGTCATGGTGATCCTGCTGTTCCTGCACATGGGCCGGACGTTCTTCTACGGCGCGTACAAGTACCCGCGCGAGATGACCTGGCTGACGGGCTCGCTGATCTTCATCAGCGTGATGGGGATGGGCCTCACCGGCTACCTGCTGGTGTGGGACGAGCGCGCGTACTGGGCGTCCGTCGTGGCCGTCAACATCAACGGGACGGCCCCGGTGCTCGGGCCGTTCATCTCGAAGTTCCTCCTGGCCGGCCCGGTGTTCGGAGCGCAGACCATCTCGAGGTTCTACGCCCTGCACATGCTCCTGATACCCGGTGCCATCGGTGCGTTGATCTTCGTGCACATGTGGCTGGTCGTGAAGCTCGGCGTGACCCCTTGGCCGTCGCGGCCGCTTGCCCCCGACGCCCCCGAGCCGGAGTACGAGCCGCATCCCCAGACGCTGCTCGACGAGCCGATGCACGCGGGCCGTCCCGCCACCGTCGAGCGTGAGCGTGAGGTTCAGGAAGTGGGGGACTGATGGCCCGCAAGGTCATCAACCGCAAGGTCCGGTACGAGGCCGAGTACGCAGCGTCGAAGAAGGAGGGCCACGCCTTCTTCCCGTACGCGATGTTCCACGACGTGGTCGTGAACCTCCTGGTGGTCGTGATCATCGTCGCGATGGCGGTGGTGTGGCACGCCACCGCCGGGCCGATCAACGCGCACCACCCGCTCGGCGAGAACGGCCTGCTCGGGCCGTTGTACGAGGACAAGGCGAACCCCGCCGTGGCGCAGACCGAGCCGCGGCCGGAGTGGTACTTCCTCTTCCTGTTCGAGCTGCTGCGCGTCTTCAAGCAGCCATGGCAGCTGCTCTTCGCGACGATCATCATTCCGACCATCCTGATGGTGCTGCTGATCGCCTGGCCGTTCCTCGACACCGGCCGCGACCGGCGCCTCTCACGCCGGCCGGTGGGCGTGGCGCTCGGGCTCGCCACACCGGCGGTGTTGATCGCGCTCACGATTGCGGGCGGGTCGGCCCCGGGGGTTGCGGCCGGCTCGGCCGTGACGGGCAACCCGGCCTTCGACAAGCTCGAGGCCGCGAGCCTCGTCTCCAACAGCGGCTTCGGCTGCGTCGGCTGCCACAACTTCGGCGCGGGCGGCGGCAACCTCGGGCCCGACCTGTCGAAGGGCGCGGTGGCGAACGGGTTCAACAACGATCCGCAGAAGATCTCGGCCCAGATCGCGAACGGCGGCGGCGGGATGCCCGCATTCAAGGGCCGCATGACCGACGCTCAGATCAAGACGGTCACCGACTGGATCGTCGGCCTGGGCACCGGCACGCCACCGTCCCAGTAGGCTGCGGCCATGCGCGTCATGCTCGGCATCACCGGGGCTTCCGGTGCGCCCTATGCAGCGCGCATCCTCCGGGCGCTGAGTGACAACGGCGCAGACGTCGGCGTATGCGCGAGCGCCGCGGGCAGGCAGGTGATCGCCCTCGAGATCTACGGCGACCGGGGGATGGATCCCACCGATGCGCTGGAGCGCTTCGTCGCCGACCACGGGGGCGCGGATGTCAGGATCTGGGCCGAGAAGGACTACACCGCGCCGTATGCGTCCGGCAGCTCCCGCACCGACGCCGTCGTCATCTGCCCGTGCTCGATGGCGTCTGTCGGGACGATCGTGGGCGGAGCCGAGGCCAACCTGATCCACCGGGCCGCCGGCGTCCAGCTGAAGGAGCGCCGCAAGCTCGTCGTCGTCCCGCGTGAGACGCCGCTCTCGTCGATCCACCTCGAGAACCTGCTCAAGCTCCGAAACGCCGGCGCGGACGTGATCCCCGCGATGCCGGCCTTCTACCACCTGCCGCAGTCGATCGACGACCTGATCGCATTCGTCGCGGGCCGGGTGGTGGACTCCCTGGGGATCGACGCGTCGCTGCACGAGCGGTGGGGCGACTCGCAGGAGGTCGTGCCGTGACGCTCCAGCCCGAGCGCGTGCGCGAGATGTTCGACCGCATCTCGCCGACCTACGACCGCATGAACATGCTCATGTCGATGGGCCGCGACGGCCGCTGGCGCCGTCTCGCCGTCGGCATGGCCGGCGTCTCGCCGGGTGGCGCGGCTCTGGATGTCTGTTGCGGCACCGGCGACCTGGCCATCGAGCTGCGCCGGTCGGTCGGCCCGTCCGGCCGGGTGGTCGGCCTCGACTTCTCGCCGCAAATGCTGGCGGTTGCCCGCCGCAAGAGCGCCGCGGTGGAATGGGTGCAGGGGGACGCGCTCGACCTGCCGTTTCCGGGCGGGGCGTTCGACGCTGCGACGGTCGGCTTCGGCGTGCGCAACCTCGCCGACCTCGGCCGCGGGTTCGCGGAGCTGACCCGCGTGGTGCGCCCGGGCGGGCGAGTGGTCTGCCTCGAGATGAGCACTCCGCCCGCGGTGGTGCGCCCCTTCTCGGAGCTCTGGACCGACCGTGGCGTGCCGATGCTCGGGCGAGTCGTCGCGCGCGACGGCGATGCCTACCGCTATCTACCGGAGTCCGTGCACCGCTTCCCGCCCGCCGCGGAGGTCGCGGCGGTGATGACCGGCGCCGGGCTGGTGGACGTGAACTACCGCCGGCTGATGCTCGGCGTCGTGGCCATCCACGCCGGTACGGTGCCCGCGTGAGCCTCGTCGCGAGCGTCCACGTCGCATTCGCCGATCGGGTCGAGCAGCGGCTCGAGCAGCTGGTCGCCGCACGGCCGGGCGCGGTGGCCCGCGCCGCGGAGCGGACGCTGCGCTCGGGCGGCAAGCGCCTGCGCCCGCTGCTCGTGTCGATGTGCGCGACCGAGTCCGCCCGCGACGGGGCCGATCTGGTCCGCGCGGGGTGCGCCGTGGAGCTGGTTCACATGGCGACGCTGGTTCACGACGACGTGCTCGACGCCGCGCCTCTGCGTCGCGGGCACGCGACGGTCTGGCAGACCGGCGGACGCCCGCTCGCGACGGCGACCGGGGACGGGCTGTTCGCACTCGCGTTCGAGGAGCTGTCCGGCACGGGCGACGTCGGTGCGGTCTCGCTGCTGGCGACGGCGTGCCTGTCGCTGGCCCGGGGTGAGCTGCTCCAGCGGCGTCAGACCGGCGATCCGGCGGTCACCGAGGGGCAGTACCTGGAACGCTGCGCGCTGAAGACGGGGAGCCTGTTCTCGGCGGCAGCACGCCTGGGTGCGCGGCTGTCGGCGCTCGACGAGGCGGACGCCGCCGCCCTCGGACGGTTCGCCGAGGCGCTGGGCCTCGCCTTCCAGATCGCCGATGACGTGCTCGACTGCGACGGCGACCCGGACACGACCGGTAAGCCGCTCGGCACGGACCTGCTGGACGGCACGGTCTCGCTGCCGCTCCTGCTTGCGGCGTCCCGCGACCCCGAGGTGCGCGAGGTGATCGCGCGCGGCGCGCGGCCGGCCGACGTGCTGCCGACGCTCGCCCGTGTGGTCGGCTCCACCGCGGTCGCCGATGCCCGGGACCGGGCGCTGGGCTACGCCGCGCTCGCGTCCCAGGCGCTGGACGCAGTGACCGCCCCCGTCGACCTCGACGCCCTTCGGGACGCCGTACGGCTCGCCTCCGACCGCAGCGCATAGCCGGATGGCCGGTTCGGCGGCCTAGGGCCGAAACGTGCGGTGGAAGGCCGCGCCCGAGAACCAGGCCCGCTGTGCCGTCCCGTCGATCACCGAGTCGAAGCTCAGCCGCTCCGGCGACCACTCCTTCCCCACACGGAAGGCGCCGCCGGAGAGAGGCGTCAGCGGCTCCCGGTGGCTCCCGAGGTGGTCGCATCCCCACGTCAGCGCGCCCGACGTCGCGGCCACCCGGAAGTTCGTCAGCCATGCGTTGTGTGACCGGTAGTGGCCGGCGATCGCCCGCCACTCCGCCGGCCCCGACCCGTCGTCGGCGAGCGGCGCCGCCACCTCGGGCGCGTACGGCTTCGGCCGCTCGCCCCGCGCGAGCGCGAACGCTGCGCCGGTCACCACCTCGGCCCACATCACGCCGGTCGCCATTGCGACGGCTCCGAGCCCGTCCCCGTTCGACCACATCATCGAGTTGGTTCCGATCATCCCGCCGCTGTGCCCCAGCTCCGGCCCGCGGATCTCGAGGCCGTACCCGTAGTGGTTGCCGGAGTCGTCGTCGTCGTTGAACACGTGCGGGGTCAGCATCGCCTCCCACGACGCCGCCTGGAGCAGCCGCTCGTCGCGGGTCATCAGCGCGCGCAGGTAGGCGGCCAGATCCGCGGCGCTGCAGCAGACGCAGCCGTCGGCCTCCGCGCTGTCGATCCAGGTGGCCGGTACCAGCGGATCACCCGGGCGCCAGGGGCGGTCGTCGTATGCGGGCACCGCGCAGTCGGCCAGCCGCGGCCGCATCTCGGGCACGATCCAGGACTCCGACTCGCGCATTCCCAGCCGGTCCAGCACGCGCTCGCGCACCAGCTCCGGATAGGACCGGCCGGTGGCGCGTTCCAGCGCCAGACCGACCACCCGGTAGCCGACGTTCGAGTACCAGAAGTGCTCCCCGGGATCGAAGCCGGTCTCCGTCTCGGCGAGTGCGATGACGTCGTAGTTGCTCGCCGTGGCAACCTCGCTGCCGCGAATCAGCCCGGATGAGTGCGTCAGCAGGTGGTGGAGTGTGATCGCCGGGCGGCCGCCGCGCACCGAGAACCAGGGCAGGGCGTCGGTGACGGGGGCATGGAGGTCGAGCACCCGCTCCTCGACCAGCTGCAGCGCCACGATCGCGGTGAACGACTTTCCTATCGAGCCGATCTCGAACATCGTCCCGTCCTCCACCGGCCCGTAGGTGCGCAGCGCGAGCGTCCGTTCCTCGTCGGTCACGGCGACGGCGATGGCCCGCGCCACGCCGCGCTCGACCAGCGGGCCGGCGAAGTCGTCGAGACCGCTGACGAGCTGCTCGCGCACCGGCACAGGGTACCGGGGGGCGGGACTAGACTGCGCGAGCATGGCAACGGCAGCACGCCTCGACACCCTGTCCGAGATCCGCGAGAAGGTGCTCGCCGGCGAGCGGCTCGATTTCGATGACGGCGTCACGCTGCTCGAGTCGGACGACCTGACCACTCTGGGCGCGCTCGCCGACACCGCTCGCCGTCTTCGCGGCGGCAGCGACGAGGTGTACTTCGTCAACAACCTCTACCTGAACCACACGAACGTGTGCCGGGTGAAGTGCAAGTTCTGCGCGTTCGCAGTGACCGGGAAGCAGCCGGCCGCGTACACCTGGGAGATCGGCCGCCTGGTGGAGCACGCCGTCGACGTGCACGCGCGCGAGCGCTACACCGAGATCCACATGGTGGGCGGCGAGAACCCGCACCTCGAGTACCGCTACTACGTCGACCTGACGCGAGCCCTGCACGACGCGCTCCCGGACGTCCATCTGAAGCTGTTCACGGCGTCCGAGATCCACCACATGCACAAGCTGTCGGGGCTGCCCCGCGAGCAGATCCTCGCCGACCTGAGGGATGCCGGCCTCGGCTCGCTGCCGGGCGGCGGTGCCGAGGTGTTCGCCGACCGCGTGCGGCGCCTGGTGGCTCCCGGCAAGGAGCATCCCGACAACTGGCTGGCGACGCACCGAGCGGCGCACGGGATGGGCATCCCCACGCACTGCACCATGCTCTACGGACACGTCGAGAACTACGAGGAGCGCGTCGACCACTGGCTGCGGCTCCGCGAGCTGCAGGACGAGACGGGCGGCTTCCTGGCGTTCATCCCGCTGCCGTTCCACCCCGAGAACACCGTCTTCCAGCGCCGCGGCTGGCGGTTCTCCACCGGCTACGACGACCTCAAGATGATCGCAGTGTCGCGTCTGATGATGGACAACGTCCCCAACATCAAGGCCTACTGGATCATGATCTCGACGCCGCTCGCCCAGATCGCCCTGCACTACGGCGCCAACGACATCCAGGGCACCGTGATGGAGGAGCAGATCGCCCATGCCGCCGGCGCCGTGACGCCGCAGGAGGAGAAGATCCGGGATCTGGTCACGCTCGTCCGCGAGGCGGGCCGCATCCCCGTGCAGCGCGACACGCTCTACAACACGGTGCGGACCTTTGACTGAGCGCCCGCTCCGCCTCGGCCGGATCAGCTACGCGAACATGGCCCCGGTGTTCTACGAGCTGGAGGCCGAGGGCCTCGAGCAGGTCACCGGCGTCCCCACCGAGCTGAACCGGATGCTGGTCGCCGGCGACGTGGACGTCGCTCCCATCAGCTCGATCGAGTACGCGCGCAACGCCGACAGTTTGCGCCTGCTCCCGCGCCTCTGCGTCTCGACCGAGGGCGCGGTGGACTCGATCCAGCTGATCACGCGAAAGCCGCTCGAGCAGGTGCGCTCGGTGGCCGTCACGCCCGAGAGCGCGACCTCGGTCGTGCTGACCCGGGTGCTGCTGGGCGAGGTCGAGCTGGTCCCGCTCGGGCAGCCCGCCGACGCGAAGATGCTGATCGGCGACGACGCCCTGCGCAGCGCGTTCGACGACCCGACGCCCCACTACGACCTCGGCCGGCTGTGGCAGGAGCGCACCGGCCTGCCCATGGTGTACGCCGTCTGGGCCTGCCGCGACGGGATCGGCGACGGCCTCGAGCAGCTCGAGCGCGCGCACCTACGCTCGCTCGCCGTGTCGCGCGCAGAGCCCGAGGCGCTCGCGCGCCGGGCATCGGCCGAGTACGGCTGGCCGGCCGGCTTCCTCGCCCGGTACTTCGAGAAGCTGCGGTACCACTTCGGGCCGCGGGAGCGCCAGGGGCTCATCCGGTTCTTCGAGCTGGCGCACCTCGCCGGCGAGCTCGACGCCGTCCCCGAGCTGCGCTTCGTCGACGCCGAGCGGGTGGCGTGACGGCGGTCGACGTCCACGCCGCGACCGTCGAGGAGGTGCTCGACAAGGCGCTCTCCGGCGAGCGCATCAGCGACGAGGACGCCCGCGCGCTGCTGGGCTCGCGAGAGCTCGTGCGGATCGGCCGCGCGGCGCACGAGCTGCGCTGCCGCAAGGCGCCGGCCGACCGTGTGACGTTCGTCGTCGACCGGAACCTCAACTACACGAACATCTGCTACACGGACTGCAACTTCTGCGCGTTCTACCGCCGGCCGGGGGACACCCGCGAGGGCTACACGCTCCCGCGGCCGGTGATCTTCAAGAAGATCGAGGAGACGCTGGCCCTGGGCGGGACCGCGCTGCTGATGCAGGGCGGGCACAACCCCGAGCTCGGCATCGACTGGTACGAGGACCTCTTCCGCGCCATCAAGGCCCGGTACCCGATCCACCTGCACGCGCTGTCGCCCAGCGAGGTGCAGCACATCGCCCGCAAGGCGCGCCTGACGCCGTCGGAGACGCTCTCGCGGCTGCGTGACGCGGGGCTCGACTCGCTGCCCGGCGGGGGCGCCGAGATCCTGGTCGACCGGGTGCGCAGGATCATCTCGCCGATCAAGACGACGTCCGACGAGTGGCTCGGCATCATGCGGGCCGCCCACCGCCTCGGCATGAGCACCACGGCGACCATGATGTGGGGCCACGTCGAGACGCTCGACGAGCGCATCGAGCATCTCCGCCGGATTCGGGAGCTGCAGGACGAGGCGCACGGGTTCAGGGCGTTCATCAGCTGGACGTTCCAGCCGGACAACACCGAGCTCGCCGAGCAGGTGACGTGGTATCCCACCAGCTTCGATTACCTGCTGATGCAGGCGGTCAGCCGCATCTACCTCGACAACGTCGACCACATCCAGAGCTCGTGGGTCACCCAGGGCATGAAGATCGGCCAGGTGGCGCTCTTCTACGGCGCCGACGACCTCGGCTCGATCATGATCGAGGAGAACGTCGTCTCGGCCGCGGGGACGACGCACCGGGCGGGCGTCGACGACTTCCTCCACACGATCCGCAACGCGGGCTTCCGGCCGTCGCAGCGCGACACGCTGTACCGCACCGTCCGCGATCACCCGCTCGCAGCGGCAGGATGAGGGCAGCGACGCGCCGCGACATCGGGGCCGCGCGGTGAAGGCGACGGTCTCGCGGACGATGGCCGCGTCGCCCGAGCAGGTGTGGGCGGTGGTGTCCGACCCCGTCCGGCACGTCCGCACCCTGCCGCCGTCGGTGTCCGAGGTGGAGGTGCTCAACTCCGGCGAGATCTCCTGCGTGGTCTCGGCGATGGGGCGGAGCGAGCGGATGCGCGTGCGCCGCACCGTGCTCGAGCCGCCCCGCCGGCTGGTCGAGGAGCGCGTCGACGGGACCCGTGAGGGGCGCACGGAGTTCCTGATAGAGCCGCAGGGCACGGGCAGCCGTGTCACGCTGACGGCCGAGATCGGCGTCCCGCGGCTCGTGGCCGCCGTGGCACGGGGGCCGGTCGAGCAGGGCCTGCAGCAGCAGCTCGCGGGGCTCGAGCGCGAGGCCGGCGCGTGAGTCCCGACGTCGACTTCTCGACGGTCGCAGAGACCTACGAGCGCCTGCTCGTGCCGGCCATGTTCGCCCCGCTCGCCCAGGCGGTCGCCGACGCGGTGGACGCGGGCCCCGGCGATCGTGTGCTGGACGTCGCGTGCGGAACCGGTGCGCTGACGAGAGTTCTGGCCGCTCGGGCGGGCGCGAGCGGGGAGGTGGTCGGCGCCGACGTGGCGGAGGGGATGCTCGCCGTCGCGCGGTCGCATGACGACGGCATCCGCTACGTGCAGGCGCCGGCGGATGAGCTGCCGTTCGAGGACGGGCGGTTCACCGCCGTCACGTGCCAGCAGGGGCTGCAGTTCACGCAGGATCCCGTCGCCGCGCTGCGCGAGATGGCACGGGTGCTGGCCGCTGGCGGCCGCATCGCCGTCGCGTGCTGGTGCGACCTGGAGCACGACGCGGGCTTCCATGCGCTCGCCGAGTCGGCGAGCGAGCACCTGGGGGAGGAGGCCGGGCGCATGCTCCGCGTCCCCTTCCGGATGTCGGACCCAGCGGCGCTGCGGGGGCACTTCGAATCCGCCGGCATGTCAGACGTCGTCGTCGAGATCGAGCGCATCGCGGCCCGCGTGGCCGCCCCGCCCGAGCGGTTCGCGGCGGCGGTGATGACGGCCGGTCCCGCCGCGGCGGTCTACGGCGAGGCGCCGGACGCGGCCCGTGAGGCATTCGCTGCGGACGTCGCTCTCCGGCTCGCCCGGTACGGTGACGGGGGCGCCACCGTGTTCGAGATGCCGTCGCTGCTGGCGGTGGCGCGTGTGTAGGCCGGCGTGCTGACGTCGCTCGCCCACTGGGTGCAGGACCAGATCGCGGCACACGGCCTCTGGGCCGTGTTCGCCCTGATGGTGCTCGAGAGCGCCTGCATCCCCGTGCCGAGCGAGGTGACGATGATCTACGCCGGATACCTGGTGTCGCAGGGCGACATGGTGTTCTGGCAGGCCGTGCTCGTGGGCGCCGTGGCCAACCTGGTCGGCTCGTGGATCGCCTGGGCGGTCGGGGCGTACGGCATCGACGTGGCGATGCTCCGCACCGGGCACAATGCTCGCCGCCTCGAGCAGGCTCACCGGTGGTTCGAGCGCTACGGCGCCCCGGTCGTCTTCGTGTCGCGCGTGCTGCCGCTGGTGCGCACGTTCATCTCCCTGCCCGCCGGCGTCGCTCGGATGCCGCTCGGCCGGTTCTCCGTGCTGACGTTCCTGGGATGCGTGCTGTGGTGCCTGCTGCTGGTCTGGATCGGTGACGCGGCCGGCGCGAACTGGGACACGTGGCACCATCGCCTCGGGTACCTGGACTACGTCGTCGCGGCCGCGGTCCTGGGCGCCGCCGGCTGGTGGCTACTGCGACGAAGGCGGACGGCCGCCGTCTAAACTCGCCGATTCGTGGCTGTACCCCTGATGGACATCCGCGGGCAGTACGAGCAGCTGCTGCCCGAGATCAAGCGGCTCGTGGGCGACGTGATCGACGGCGGGCGTTTCATCCTCGGCCCCAACGTCCGGGCGCTCGAGGAGGAGGTCGCCGCGGCGGTCGGCTATGGACAGGCGGTCGCCGTCGCCAACGGCACCGATGCGCTCGAGCTTGGCCTGCAGGCGCTCGGGATCGGGGCCGGTGACGAGGTCGTGACCACGGCCTACACGTTCTTCGCGACAGCCGAGGCGATCGCGCGGCGCGGCGCGGCGCCCGTCTTCGCGGACATCGACCCGGTCACGCTGTGCCTCGACCCGGCCGCTGCCGAGGCGGCCATCACCGAGCGGACGCGGGCCATCATGCCGGTGCACATCTTCGGCCAGCCCGCCGACCTGACGGCGCTGCGGGAGCTGGCGGACCGCCACGGCGTCGCGCTGATCGAGGACGCCGCGCAGGCGTTCGGCGCGACCTACGACGGCCACCGGATCGGGAGCTACGGCGACGTTGCGACGTTCTCGTTCTTCCCGACCAAGAATCTGCCGGCCATGGGAGACGCGGGCATGGCGATCGCGGCCAGCGAGGAGATCGCGGAGCGGCTGCGCCTGCTGCGGTTCCACGGATCGCGGGACAAGCGCACGTTCGAGCACATCGGCCTCAACTCGCGGCTGGACGAGATGCAGGCGGTGATCCTGCGCCGCTTCCTGCCCGAGGTGGACGGGTGGAACCAGCGCCGTCGCGCCGCCGCCGCCCGCTACCGCGATCTCGGCCTCGGCGAGCACGTGGCCCTGCCGGCCGAGCTGCCGGACCGGACGCACATCTACCACCTCTTCGTCGTGCGGACGCCGCACCGCGACCGCCTCCAGCAGACGCTCAAGGAGGCCGGCGTCGCCTCCGCCGTCTACTACGGCGAGCCGCTGCACCTGCAGCCGGTGTTCGCGCACCTGGGCTACCGCAAGGGATCGCTGCGTGAGACCGAGGCGGCCGCCCGCGAGGGGCTGGCGCTGCCGATGTTCCCGACGCTGACCGAGGCGCAGCAGGCCGAGGTCGCCAATGCGGTGCGGGGCGCGGCGCTGGCCGCGGCGTAGCCGGTACTCGGGCGCGATGCGCGTCTGGATCGACCTCACCAACTCTCCGCACGTGCCGATCTTCGCGCCGCTCGTGCGTCGCATGCAGGCGCGCGGCTGGGAGGTGTCGGTCACGGCGCGCGCGTTCGCGCAGACGATCGCGCTGCTTGATCTGCACCGGATCGAGCACACGGTGATCGGCCACCACGGCGGCGGCTCGCGGCTCGGGAAGGCTCGCGCGGCCACGGACCGGGTGGCGTCGATGATCCGGTTCGGGCGGCGGGGCCGGTTCGACGCGGCCCTGGCGCACGGATCGACCGACCTGCCGATGGCCTGCCGGGCGCTTCGCGTCCCGAACACCACGATGTTCGACTACGAGTACGCGGCGCTGCAGCACGGGCTGAACTGCCGTCTGGCGAAGCGGGTGCTGATGCCCGACGCCATCCCAGCGTCCCGCGTCGCCCGGTACGGCGCGCGGCCGCCGAAGCTCGTGACCTACCCCGGGTTGAAGGAGGAGTACTACCTCGCCGACTTCGAGCCGGACCCGGCGGTGCCGGTTGGTCTGGGGCTCGATGGCTCGCGCACCGGCCTGGTTCTGCGACCGCCGGCCGACGTGGCGCTCTATCACCGGTTCGAGAACCCGCTGTTCGACCGGCTGCTCGAGCTGCTGGCGGCACGGGACGACGTCCGGGCGGTCGTGCTCCCTCGCACGCCCGAGCAGGCCGCGCGCGTCCGCGAGATGCGCCTGGACTCCCTGCTCGTGCCCGACCGGGCGGTCGACGGGCAGAGCCTCGTCGCCGGCGCCGATCTTGTGATCAGCGCGGGCGGCACCATGAACCGCGAGGCGGTCGTGCTCGGCACGCCGGTGTACACGACGTTCGCGGGACGGCTCGGCGGCGTCGACGAGCGGCTGATCGCCGAGGGTCGCCTGCGCCCGCTGGAGCGGCTGGATGACCTCGTCATCGAGCGCAAGCCGGCCGGCCGCGGTGACCGCGTGCGGCGGGACCCGGAGCTGCTGATCGACCTGGCGCTGGGCGGCCTGGCCGAAACCGATTGACCCGCGCGGCGCGCCGAGCACCGGTGTCAAGGCTATGCATGTCCCCGCATCGGATAAGCTTCGCTTATGGATCTCCGCCAGCTTCGGACGCTCACCGAGGTCGCCGAGCGCGGATCGTTCTCGGCAGCCGCCGAGGCGCTCGGGATCAGCCAGCCGGCGGTCAGCCAGCAGATCCGCGCCCTCGAGCGCGGTGCCGGCGGCCGGCTGCTCGACCGCAGCGGCCGCGGCGTCGCGCTGACCGAGCGCGGCGAGCTGGTGCTCCGCCATGCGCGGCGGATGCTCGCCCTGTCCGAGGAGTTCCGCCGCGATCTGGACGAGGGCGGCGACGAGCTGTCCGGCGCGCTCGTCGTCGGGTCGAGCACCGGTCTTGGCGAGCACGTCCTGCCGCTGCTCCTGGGCGGGTTTCGCCAGGAGCACCCCGGAGTCACCGTCTCGCTTCGGATCGAGGCGACGTCCACGGTGATCGACCGCGTGCTTGCCCGGGAGCTCGAGCTGGGGGTGGTCGGCGCCTCTCGGCCCCACCGCGCCCTGGTCTACGAGCCGTTCCTCCACGACCGCGTCATCCTCGCGGTGCCGGGCGGGCACCGATTCGCAGGCCGGACGGTCGAACTCGCGGAGCTGGTCCGCGAGCCGCTGATCCTGATGCAGTCGGGGGCGGGCGTTCGCACCGTCATCGAGGAGGAGCTGCGGCGGGCCGGCGTGCGGCCGCGCGAGCTGAACGTGGCGATGGAGATGGGGCTGCAGGAGTCCGCCAAGGCGGCCGTCGAGGCGGGGTATGGGGTCAGCTTCCTGTCCCAGCTCGCCGTCGAGCGAGAGCTGCGCCTGGGAACGCTCGCGACCGCGGACGTGGCCGGCATCGACCCCGTTCGCGACTTCTCCACGGTGCGCCTCGCGTCACACCGGCCGAACCGCCTCGTGGCGGCGTTCACCGAGTGGTCGCGGCGGCGGCTCGAGCAGACCGGCGGCCGGCTGTGATCCCTCGCCGCAGGCCCGCCGAGCCGCCCGCCGTGTCACTCGTCGTCAGGCGGCGTCGCGAAGATCGTGCTCGCGGCCGCTCCGGGGCGCATCGTCCCCGCGGAAATACCAGGCCAGCAGGCGCTGGATCTCGATCGGATCGCCGTCGGGCGCATCGTCGTCGTGTGCCGGTCGCGGTGTGACCGTGCGCACCGGTGTGTGATCGGAGTTGCTCATGGCCGTGTCGAACCCCCCAGCCGAACGTTGACGTCCATCACCACACAAGATCGGAGCCCCCCGGCGATGCCCGTATCCCCCGTCCCGGGGTCGGCCGGATGCGCCTAAGGGGATCCCGGTTCCCCCGTCCAGCTGTCCAGGTCCTGCCAGTAGCTGTGGCTGAGCGCGTCCGCGAGGCGTGGGTCGGTGTGCGCCGCATAGAAGACGTTGCGCTGCGTGTCGGCGCAGACCTCGACCTCCGACAGCCGGATGCCGGGGCCAAGGGCGACGACGATGTCCGCGGCCAGCTGCAGCTCGTCGGCCGTGTAGTGCTTGAAGTGGAGGTCGGGTGCGCGGTCGAGCAGCTCCGGCCATTCCGGGCATGATCGCGTGCTCATGCGGTCACCGCTCCGCGGCGCGAGCGGCGACGCACGGCGTCCCAGAGCAGCGCCAGGATGACACCGACGATCAGGCCGGCGAAGATGGCGATGATCAACGAGCTCTTGCGGTTGGACGCGCTCACCCGCCCACCCGAGGGCTGCTGGACGAAGCCGGCGGACTCGACGTCCTTCGCGCTCGCCAGGAAGATCTGGTTTTGGGTCATCTGGTAGGTGATGGTGTCGATCCGGCCGCCCGTGTCCGAGATGGTGGCCAGCAGCGTCGCCGTGATCGTTGCCTTGTCGGTGCTCGTCGCGCCCGACCGGCCGAGGGCGCCCAGCTGCGACTGCGCCTGTTTGAGGACGCCCTGCAGGCTCGTCAGCGTCGCCTTGTCGGTCGCGACCTGCGCGGCGAGCAGGTTCGCCTTCGCCGTCTGGTAGCGGTTGGCCCAGGCGATCAGGGCCTCGCCCAGCGACCGCACCGCGGTCTGCGCGGCTGTGCGGTCGAACGGCCCGCGGACGGTGATCTGGATGTTCGGGGCGCCCCCCGTCGTCTTGGTCGTCGTGTTCTGGAGCACCGTCACGCTCAGGTGCTTGCGCAGCGCGGCTCCCGACTTGAGGCCGGCCTTGTGGGCGGCGGCGTCGAGCACGGCTCCGGTGTGGAGGTAGGCGGTGGCGGTGGTGGGGTTGGTGACGACGTTGCCCTGGACGACCGTCCCCCCGACCGGCGTCAGCGGCGTGCCGAGGAAGACGGTCGCCTGGCCCTGCGACTGCTTGCCGGTGCCCACGGTGTGCAGGACGACCAGGAGGACGGCCGCGACCACCGCGATCAGGACGACGTACCAGTTCCGCAGCACTCGCTCGGCGTAGTCGGACATGCGCACCTCGGCCGGCGGATCCGAGCTCAGGTTCTGGGACACGGCGCGGAAGTCTACCGATAGGCTCCGTCGCGTCCGCCGATGGCACGTTGCCGCCTCCAATGAACATCCGCGCCCGCGCACCGCTTCGGATCAGCTTCGCGGGAGGCGGCACCGACGTGCCGCCGTTCCCGGCGCGGGAGGGCGGGCTCGTGCTCAACGCGACCATCGACCGGTACGCGTATGGGCTGCTGCGGCCGCGCCGCGACCGGCAGGTGCGCATCGAGTCGGCCGACTTCGGAGTGTCGGTGGACTATCAGGTCGACGAGGCGCCGATCTTCGACGGACGGCTCGACCTGGTGAAGGCGGCGATTCGCCGGCTGGGGGATCCGTCCGCGCCGGGCTACGACATCTTCCTGCACTCGAATGCGCCGCCCGGGTCCGGCCTCGGCTCCAGCTCGACGGTGATGGTGACGCTGATCGGGCTGCTCAAGGACCACCACAACCTGGCGCTGACGGACTACGAGATCGCGAGCCTGTCGCACCACATCGAGCGCGTGGAGATGGGGATGCTGGGCGGGATGCAGGACCAGTACGCGGCCACGTTCGGCGGGTTCAACTTCATCGAGTTCGGCCCCGACCACGTGATCGTCAACCCTCTGCGCGTCAGCCCCGAGATCGTGAACGAGCTCGAGCACAACATGCTGCTCTGCTACACGGGCGCGACCCGGCGCTCCGACGGCGTGATCGAGGATCAGACGACGCGCTACGAGGAGGGCGAGGAGTCGACGCTTGCCGCCCTTCGCGGGCAGAAGGAGCTGGCTGTGGAGATGAAGAACGCGCTCGTCCGCCGGCGGCCGCATGAGTTCGGCGGGCTGCTGCACGAGGCGTGGCAGCAGAAGCGCCGCATGTCGCCGAAGATCAGCACCGACTTCATCGACACGGCGTACGCCGAGGCGCGCAAGGCGGGCGCGCTGGGCGGCAAGGTGACCGGGGCGGGCGGCGGTGGCTACATGCTCTTCTACTGCGAGTTCCAGAAGAAGCACCGGGTCGCCGAGGCGCTGACCCGGATGGGAGGCGTCGTGACCGAGTTTGCGTTCGAACCCGACGGGCTGACGACGTGGAGCATCGACGATGGCTGACCGGGCGCTGCGCCGGCTCCAGCTGCATGCCGAGATGGCGGCTGCGCTCGCGACCGGCGAGCTGGCCGCGGCGGTCGACGGGTGTGCCGAGGCGCTGGCGGCCAGGCTGGCGGACGGCGGCATGCTGCTCGTGTTCGGCAACGGCGGCAGCGCGGCGGACGCGCAGCACGTCGCGGCCGAGTTCACGGGGCGCTACATGCTGGAGCGCCCGCCGCTCCCGGCGGTCGCGCTGGCCGAGAACGGGGCGGCGGTGACGGCGATCGGCAACGACTACGGCTTCGACCAGGTCTTCGCCCGCCAGGTGCGCGCCTATGCCGGCAACGGGGGCGCCGCGATCGCCCTCTCGACGAGCGGCTCGTCGGCGAACGTGCTCGAGGGGCTGCGCGCCGCGGCGGAGTCCGGGCTGCTGGCGATCGGGGTGACCGGCCCGCGAGGCGAGGCGATGCGGGACCTGTGCGACCATCTGATCGTGATCCCGGCGGACGACACTCCGCAGATCCAGGAGGGGACGATGCTCGTGCTGCACACGCTGTGCGAGCTGGTCGAGCAGCGGCTGTTCGGCGAATGAGCAGGCGGGCGGCGTTCCTCGACCGCGACGGCACCATCAACGTGAAGGCGCCGGAGGGCGCGTACGTGACCCGGCCGGAGCAGTTCGCGTTCCTGCCCGGCGCCGAAGAGGCGATCGGGCTGCTGGCGGCGGCCGGCTGGCGGGTGGTCGTCGTGACGAACCAGCGCGGAATCGCGCTCGGGCGGATGACCCTCGCCGATGTCGACGCGGTCAACGCCCGCCTCGCGCACCTGCCGGTGGACGCCGTGTTCGTCTGTCCCCACGACCGGGGCGTCTGCGAGTGCCGAAAGCCCGGCGTGGGGCTGTTTCTCCAGGCGCGCGAGCGCTTTCCGGAGATCGCGTTCGAGCGGTCGGTGATGATCGGCGACTCGGACTCCGACATCGCCGCGGGCCGCGCGATCGGCGCGCGCACGTTCAGGGTGGGCGAGCCGCCGCTGCCGTCGCTGCGCGAGGTGGCCGAGCAGCTGGCCGGCGAACCGGTCACCGATGCGTGACGCACCCGTGACGCCGCCGCCACCTGCACGACTGTGACGGCCCGTTGCCGGGACGTTGCAGTACGGCGGCCGGGGACCAGTCACGCAGGAGTCACGACCTGCTCGCGCTGCCGTTGCCGGAGGACGGACGGGAGGGAGAGATCCGTCCTCCGGCGTGGCAGCTCAAGCTGCGACCGGCTCCGCCACCTCGATGCTGCCGAGCCACTGCAGCGCCTCGCCGGCGGCCTGGCGGCCGGCGGCGAACACGCCCTCGACGCTGGTTCGCGTCGACTCCTCGGCGGTGATCAGGTGGCCGTGCCTGTCATGGGCAAGCCAGTCGCGGAATACGGCCGGAAGGGGGCCGTTGTCGGTGGCGATCACGACCGCGCGGCCGCGCAGCTCCCGCTCGCCGTCCCACACTCGGAGCGGACGGTGGAGCAGGTCGACGCGGGTCGGGATCATGGGCACCACCATCGGGTGTAGTCCATTGAGCCGGGCAACGGTGGCCGCCTCGACGACGGCCGCGCCGCTCCCGACGATGATCAGATCGTGGATGTCGGTGATGCTGTCCATGCGGACATCCTCGTTGAATGGAGCCGCGGCGGCCAGGGGGTTAACCGCACCTGGCGGTGTGGCTCCCCGGCGTCCGTGGCCCCGATAGCCTGCGCCCGTGCGCATCGTCATCGCCAACCCGCCGGGGTTCGGCGGCCCCGACTACGACCACCACCTCTGCACGGCGCTCGCCGCCGAGGGGGAGGACGTCGAGCTCGTCACCACCCGCTTTCGCTTCGGCGCGATGCCCCAGCCCGAGGGCTACCGCCGCAGCACGCTCTTCTACCCGGTCTCGGCGCGGCTGTTCGGCCGGTCGCGGCTGCGCGTGCCGGTCAAGATCGCGGAGCACCCGTTCGGGATGCTGCAGCTCGCACGCCGCAGCGCGGACGTCGTCCACGTGCAGTGGCTGTCCATCCCCGAGCTCGACCGCCATCTGCTCCGCAGCCGCGCGCCGCTCGTGTACACGGCGCACGACCATGCCCAGCGGCGGACGGCCGGCAAGGCGCGCGTCTGGGAGGCGCTGTACGACCGGTTCGCGCGGATCGTGGCGCACTCCGACTCCGGCCGGCGTGCGCTCGCCGCGCAGGGCATCCCCGAGCACAAGCTGCGGGTGATCCCGCACCCGATCATCCGCACCGACCCGCCTCGCACCGACGACGGACGCACGCTGCTGTGCTTCGGCCTGATCCGGCCCTACAAGGGCATCGACGACGCGATCGAGGTGACTCGGCTCGTGGACGGCGCCCGCCTGCTCGTCGCCGGTGACCCGATGGAGCCGGTCGAGGGCTACCAGCGCCAGGCGGGCGACCTCGCGGAATGGCGGCTCGGATACCTGCCGCAGGCGGAGGTCGACCGCGCGTACGGCGATGCCACGCTCGCCGTCTTCCCCTATAGGCCCGGGCTCGACCAGTCGGGAACCCTCCTGCGGGCGCTCGGCGCGGGAGTGCCGGCGGTCGCCTACGACGTCGGCGGCCTCGGCGAGAACGTCCGACGGTTCGGTGCCGGCCGTGTCGTCCCGGCGGGCGATGTCGAGGCGATGGCAGCCGCCGTGCGCGAGCTGCTCGACGATCCGACCGCCCTTGCGGAGGCGCGCCGGGGCGCCTCGCGGGCACGCGACACGCTCACCTGGCCCGCATCCGCCCGGCTTCACATCGAGCTCTACCGGGAGCTGCTCGGCGCCGACCGTCCGCCTGCTTCGTAGAATCCAGGGCGCTATGGGGCTCTACGAACGCGGAGGCAAGCGCGCGCTCGACATCGCCGGCGCGGGCGCGATGGCGGTCGTGGCGGCGCCGGTCATGGGGGTGGTCGCCGCTGCCCTCTGGCGCACCCAGGGCCGGCCGATCATCTTCACCCAGGAGCGCGTCGGCCGGCATGGCAGGACGTTCACGATCTTCAAGTTCCGCACGATGATCCGCGGCGCCGCCGGGCAGGGCGCCGGGCTCTGGTTCGAGCGAGACGACCCGCGGATCACGCCGCTCGGCAAGTGGCTGCGCGCGACGTCGCTCGACGAGTTGCCCCAGCTGTGGAACATCGTACGCGGCGACATGTCGCTCGTCGGGCCGCGGCCCAAGCCGCCCGAGCTGATCGACCGTTACCGCAGCCACTACGAGCCGACGCTCGCCGTCCGCCCCGGGCTCAGCCACCTGCCCGGCATCTCCGGCCGCAACACCCTCCGACGCTCGCAGATGATCGCGCTCGACCAGGAGTACGTCCGCCACATCACGTTCCTCGGCGACCTCCGGCTGCTGCTTCGCACCGTGCCCGTCGTCCTCTTCAGGCACGGCTTCGACGCCGAGAACGAGAGCGAGGAGTGGGTCGAGGACGTGCCACCCGACGGTGCCCCGGCGTGAGCGGCTGGCTGTCGTTCGACGCCTACGCCGAGGAGTGGCGCCGCGACGGCGACGGCGACCCCTACTTCGAGCCGGCGTTCCTCGCCGCGGCGGCGATCGCGCAGGGCGGCGAGCCGGCGGCATTCGCCCACGAGGGGGTGCTCTACCCGTTCCTCGTCCGGCCGCTCGACGACGGCCGCTGCGACCTCACGAGCGCGTACGGGTTCGGAGGCCCGTGGGGCGGTGCGCCGGCCGACTGGCGCGCCGCGTTCCGGGCCGCGTGCGCCCAGCGCGGCGTCGTGTCGGAGTTCGTCCGGTTCCACCCGGTGCGCGGCAACCAGGCGATCGCCGGTGACGACGTGCGGCTGACGCACGTGCAGGACATGGTCGTCCTCGACGTGCGCGCCGACGACGAGGAGCTGGTGCGTCGGATGGTGCCCCAGGCCCGGAACAAGGTGCGCAAGGCGATGCGGGCGGGCCTGGCCGCCGAGCCGAGCCGCGACCTGGATCGCTTCTCGGCCATGTACTCGGACGCCATGCGGGCGGTCGATGCGGACCCCAGCTACCTGTTCTCGCTCGACTACTTCCGGGCGCTGGACGCGCTCGGCGACTCGCTGGTGATGCTCGACGCGGGCCACGCGGCCGCGCTCTTCCTGCGCGGCGCCGGCGCGATGCACTACTTCCTGGCCGCCTCGACCGCAGAGGGGCGCCGCACCGCGGCCGCCAACCTGGTCATCCACGAGGCGATGCGCCTCGCCCGGGACGGCGGCCTGGGCGTCCTCAACCTGGGCGGCGGCCTGCGCGGCGGCGATGCGCTGCACGCGTTCAAGTGCTCCTTCGGCCCCGGCCGGCGCCCCTACCACGTCGGTTCGGCCGTGCACGACCGGGAGGCGTACGACCGGCTGGCGGCCGCCGCCGGCGCGGATCCCGACGAGTCGTTCTTCCCCGCGTACAGGCGGCCCGCGGCCGCCGCGGCGCAGGCGTGACCCTATACTCGGCCCGGTGATCCTCCTTCTCCAGATCCTGTTCTGGGGGTCGCTCGCTGCCCTCGTCTGGACGCACCTCGCGTATCCGCCGGCCGTCGCGCTGTGGGCGCGCCTGCGCCCGTGGCCGGTCGCGAAGGGCGAGGCCCTGCCCACCGTCAGCCTGATCATCCCCGCCTACAACGAGGAGCAGGTGATCGAGGCCAAGCTCGAGAACGCGCTCGCGCTCGACTACCCGCCCGAGCTGCTCGAGATCGTGGTCACGTCGGACGCGTCGACCGACGGCACACACGAGATCGTGCGACGCTACGCCGGCCGCGGCGTCCGGCTGCTGGTCTGCGAGCGCGGCGGCAAGGTCGCCGCCCAGGATCGGGCGGTGCGCGAGACGACCGGCGAGATCGTCGCATTCGGCGACGCCAACGTCCGGTGGGATCGCGACGCGGTGAGGCAGCTGGTGCGCGACTTCGCCGACCCGCGCGTGGGCATGGTCTGCGGCTACGTGCGCCTGGTGAATCCGACCGGCGGCACCAACCAGGAGGGCCTCTACTGGCGCTACGAGATGTGGCTCCGGGAGCGCGAGTCGCGGCTGCACTCGATCACCGGCTCCAACGGTGCGATCTACGCGGTCCGCCGGGCCGCGTACCGCGAGGTCGATCCCCGGTTCGGGCACGACATGTCGTTCCCCTACCTCATGGTGCAGAACGGGTACCGGGCGGTGTACGAGCCGGGAGCGCGCGGCGTCGAGAGCATGACCACCGACATCGAGGACGAGTTCCGTCGCAAGGTGCGGATGTTCGAGCACGCCTGGCTGATGCTGTTTCGTGGGCGGATGTTCGGCATCCGGCGGCTGGGCCCCGTGTACTGGATCGAGCTGGTGTCCCACCGCCTGCTCCGGTACTGGAGCGGGCCGCTCCACGTCGTTCTGCTGGTCGCCAGCATCGCGCTCGCCGGCCACGGATGGATCTATGCGGGGGTGCTTGCCGCCCAGCTGATCGGTCTAGCCATGGCGCTGCTGTCGATCGCGGTGCGCGGCCGCTTCCGCCCGTTACGCGTCCTGCACTACTACCTGCTGGTCACGCTGGCCACCGTGATTGCGCTGAGCGGCTATGCGCGCCACGGCGTGCCGTCGACCTGGGACAAGGCCGCCGGGTCGCGCGTCACCTGACGGCCCGGCGCCCGAGCCGCCGGCGGATCAGGTAGGGCACCTCGCGGCCGCGCTCGCGCCACACGTGCAGCAGCGTGAAGTGCCAGAGCTTCACCGCCCAGTTGTGCGCCTGCCAGGCCGCCGCCGGCACCCGCGGCGGCGTCCCGCCCGCGCCGGTCTCGTATCCATGGCGCCGCAGCTCCGCGCCGGCGACCGATTCGAACAGCGCGACGTCCGAGGGGCGCATCTGCCGGCGCCACTTCCCCACCGACGCGCCCGTGATGCCGGCGTAGAGCTCGGTGAACCATGCCTCCTGACCGGCGGCGAGGCGGTCGGGCGGCGTCTCCTCCACGGCCAGCATCCCGTCGTCGTACGCGATGCCGAGAAACGCGCAGATCACGGGCGCGATCGCCGCCGGAGCCGCCACCAGATCCTCGTAGCGGATGGTCAGCATGTCGTCCCCAAGGCGCGCCGCCGCGTCGTCGCCCGCCCGCACAGCATCGCGCCACTGGTGCGCGGCGGCCCACACGTTTGCCGGCCCGAAGGGCACCCGCAGCAGCGACAGGGCCACATCGCGGCCGTCTCGCACGACATGGACGATCCTCGCGTCGGGGAAGACGCTGCGGATCTCGTCGATGTGCGCGACGTAGTAGGGCGTCTTGTCGCCCCAGCGGGGCTTCCCGTGCCCGGCGGCGTAGGCCCGGTACGGGGCCTCGAGCGCGGCGCGGTATGCGGCGGCTCCCCGCCGCCCCTCGCGCCGCGGAGGCGCCCCCTCGAGCCGCCATTCACGGACCTTCGGGTGTCGCCAGACCGCCCGGGCCAGCCGGTCGAACTGCTCGTCGGTGTCCAGGTCGCCGAAGCGGGAGCGGATCGCCGCCATGTCGACCACGATCATCGACTCCGTGGGGATCGCCACGTCGGGGCTCCGGTCGAGGATCAGCCGCAGCATCGTCGTGCCCGAGCGGTCACAGGCGACGATGAAGAACGGCGGCGCGGCCATCAGCCGCGCGAGCGCAGCAGGTAGAGATGCCGGGGCGCTGCGATCACCAGGCGGTTGGTGCCGGCCGTCGCCACGGTCGAGTACCAGCCGTCGTGGAAATGCCACACCTTCTTGCCGGTGCGCGGCTCGAAGGCCCACGTGTTCCCGGTGTAGGAGCCGGGGCCGTGCGATGAGACGTACACGTAGTTCCCGATCACCGTGGGCGACGAGGTGGTGCGGTACGGGAGACGGGTCTCCCAGCGGACATCGCCCGTCCGCGCGTCGAGCGCCTGGAACAGCCCGTTGTAGCTCGACTCGAACACCAGCCCGTCCCATACGGCCGGGCTCCCGTAGACCCAGCCGTCCATGGTGTGCGACCACGCGATCCGGCCCGTCTGCGCGACGAACGAGTACAGCTTCCCGTCCGTGTTGCCGACGTAGACGCGGCCGTAGCGGACGTTCGGCGTCGAGTAGAACGTTCCCGACCGGAACCCTGCCGACAGCCCGTTGGTCGACGTCCGCCAGCGGAGGTGACCGCTGTTCCCGATGCAGTACATCACCCCGGCGTAGTCGCCGAAGAACAGGTGCCCGTGGTACAGCGAGATCGCGCTCTTCACCGCGCCGGACGCCTGGAACGACCACAGCACCCGGCCGGTCTTCGCGTCCAGTGCCCGCACGCGCCCGTCCAGGCCGCCCATGTACACCTTTCCGAACGCCACGGTCGGCGGTGACTCCATGGACGTGCCGATGTTCTGTTTCCACGCCGTCCTCCCGGTCTTCGCGTGGAGCGCGTAGATCCGGTGGTCGTAGGAGCCGAAGTAGACGAGTCCCTTGTAGTACGCGGGCTGGTTCAGCACCTTGGCGAATCTCCGCTGCCAGAGCAGCTTGCCCCCCTTCGCCGCGATCGCGAACACCACGCCGTCGTCGGATGCCGCATACAGCACGCCGTCGACGTACGAGGGCGGGTACTCGAGGATGCCGTGGGCGGGCCGCCGCCACACGCGCCGGTAGGGAGGCCGGATCGTGGTCAGCTGGGACGCGTCGCGGTTGTGCGACGGGTTCAGCCCGTACATCGGCCACGGCGGCCCCAGATCGGGTTTCGCATCGTTGCCGGTCGACGGGGGTGGGCTCGACGAGACCGGCTCCGACGTGCTGGTGAACGGAGAGCTCGCTCCGTCGTGCACGTCGGCGACCGGCCGCGAGACGACCACGTACGCGGTTGCGGCGCCACCGGCGAGCAGGACCAGCAGCGCGGCCGCCACGATGATCAGCTTCCTGTGGCGCCTCAAGATGAGGGCGATGGTAGCAGCGACCGGTTGGGGCTCCGTGCGGCGGCCGGGGCGAACAGGGCGGCGCCGGCCACGACCAGCAGGAGCACCACGTAGAAGTAGTCGAAGCCCATCGTCAGGTAGAAGAAGTTGGCTGCCACAGTGCCGGCCAGCGCCGCGGTCAGGCCGGCCCCGAGCAGCCGGTGGGCGGGGTCGGCGGCGTGGCGCATCAGCATCGCGTTGGCCAGCACCCAGCCGAGGAAGCAGAGGTACAGCGCCAGGCCGGCGACGCCGGTCTCGACGAGCGTCGCCACCCAGAAGCTGTGAGGGCCGAAGTCCGACTTGCCCGTCAGGAACTCGTAGAAGACGGCGAACGTGTTGTATCCACGCCCGAACAGCGGATGCGGCGAGAGGGCCGGCTGTATCAGCGAGTAGAACTCGAAGTGCGTCTGCACCCCGTGGCCCTGGACGTTGGTGCGCGATGCGACCACCGTGCGGACGAAGCTCGAGGCCGAGTAGAGGACGGCGAGCAGGGCGGCCGGCACCGCCGCCGCGAGCAGGAGCGACCGCACTCGCGGCAGCCGGGGCAGGATCGTTGGAGCCAGCACGAGCAGGCCGACGATGTCGCCGAGGGCGGCGCTCCGCGACAGCGTCAGCGCCTGCACCGCGAGCAGGAACAGCAGCAGCGCCCCGAGACGGCGATGCGCCCGCCGGTCGCTCAGGTACCGCGGCAGGAGCGCGAGCAGCGGCACGCAGAGCATCACGCCCAGGTGGTTCGGGTCGCCCGTCAGCGCGTTCACGCGGTAGATGTTCTGCGTTCCCTTCACCTGCCCGTAGACGTTGATCCCGGTGAACTTGCCCTGACCGGCGGTGAGCGGTGCGACCACGAGCCTGTCGAGGTTGATGCCGGCTCCGACGACCAACGCGAGCTGGAGGACGCCGTACACCGCGTTGGCCGCGAGCCCGTAGACGAACCAGCGCAGCGCGCGCTCGAACAGCGGGGCGCCGCGCCGCAGGACGTGAGCGGCGGCGGCCACGAGGAAGCCGAAGTGGATCAGCCAGGTGACGACTCCCTTCGCCCAGAAGGAGACGTCCTGCTTCGTCTCGAGATCGAAGTACCCGGCCAGGTAGACCGCGAAGAACGCGAGCAGGAAGCCCGCGAGGGTCGCGCACGTCCTCGGCATCGCGTCATCGCGCCGCTGGATGCGGGCGGCGACGAACGCCGCGACGAAGAGGGTGCAGGTGATGTTCGTGATCGTCAGCTGCAGCCCGGCCGCCTGCCACTGGATCTTCGCCATCGTCTGGACGAACAGGGTGCCGAGCAGCAGCCGGTCGAGCGTGCGGTCGCTCACTCCGCCACCCGCCGCAGGACCGACGCCAGCTCCGCCGCGCGCCCCGCCCGTGAGATGCGCGCCCGAACGTCCTCGGGCTGGTCGACATCCGGGAGCCCGCCCGCGGCCCACCGGTCGACCAGCTCCTCCAGCACCCTGGACATGCCGGCAACGTCGTCGCCGTCGACCACCTCGCCGGCGCCGACGGCGCGGATCAGGTTCGCCGCTGCGCCCTGCGGCGGCACCGCGGCGAGCACCGGGCGCCGTGCCGCGATGTACTCGAACACCTTGCCGGAGAGCACCGTGTCGCCGCGGCCGCCGGCATGGGGGATCAGCAGCAGCAGTGCGTCGGCCTCGCGCTGCGCCCGCACCGACTCGGCGTACGGCCGGAAGCCGTCCTCACGCCACGCGCCGTCGATGCCCAGGCTGTTTGCGAACGCGCGGTCCCCGTCGCGGAGGGGTCCGACGAACCGGGCGAGCACGCGCTCCCGCAGCTGGGGTCGGCGCTCCAGCATGGCGGCGAGCGCCTGCAGAAACGGCCTGGGTGTGCGCTGTCCGAAGAACGCGCCGGCGTGGACGATGGTGAACCGTTCGCCGGGCCGGTGCGCGATCTGCTCGAAGTCGTCGAAGTCGGCGCCGTTCTCGATCACGGTCGTCTTGTGCGCGGCCGACTCGTGCAGCGCGCCGACCTCCTGTGCGATTGCTCCGGTGGCCGCCGTCAGCGCCGCGGCCCGCCCTGCGACCGACCGGGCCATGCGTGCAACCACGGCCCGCTTCGCACGCACGCCGGCCTTGTCGTAGCGGCGGTGCGGGTTGTCCAGCCAGGAATCGCGAAAATCGGCGACGAACGGCCGGCGGGCGGCTGCCGCGATCGCCTCGGCAGCGAGGTGGACGGAGCTCGGCGGCGAGGTGGACATGATCACGTCGATGCCCTCGCGCCGGACGATCCTGATGCCGGCGGGCACCGCCGTCGCGAGCCACGGAACCGCCTTGTCGGGGATCAGCGTCCGCTGGAAGGCGAACCGGGCCTCGACCGCCATGCGCGCAGCGGGCGAGCGGCCGTGCAGGGCGTCGGCCCGCGAGGCCGACCGCGGGCCGAGGAAGCGGGCGCGGTGGACGACGGTCGACGCGGGCACCGCACCGAGCAGCTCCTCGTCCGCGGCGAACCACTTCGGGTCCTGCGGCGCGAGCACGTGCACCTCGATCCCGTGGTCGGGAAGGTACTTGCAGAACTTCAGCGTCCGCTGGACGCCGCCGCCGCCGGCGGGCGGAAAGTAGAAGGCCACAATCAGCAGGCGCATTGCGCCCGGAGTCTAGGGTTCGGCCGTTCCCGGCCGCGCCGTCGCGCGTAGAGTCCGCGGGTGCAGATCCCGCCCGGATTCCGCGTCGTCGCCGAGCGGTCGGCGTTCGAGCTCGAGGTCGCCGAGCTCGTCCGCGCCATCCCGCCGGGCACCGTCGCCAGCTACGGCCGCATCGCGGACTGGCTCGGGCGTGCGGCGTCGGCGCGGGCGGTCGGCGGCGCGCTCGCCCGCTCCGGCGGCGACACCCCGGCCCACCGGGTGGTGAATGCCGCCGGCCGGCTGGCGCCCGGCTGGGAGCGCGAGCAGGCCGAGCTGCTGCGCGTCGAGGGCGTCCGCGTGCGCGGCGGCCGGGTCACCGATCCGATCCCGTGGTGGGACGGGCCGCGTACTCGACCTGCTCGTAGTACCGGGTGACGCGGCGTCCGGGCTCGGTGCGGGCGTCGTGCTCGGCGACCTGCTGCTCGTCCAGCTCGCCCAGGGCGAGCCGCACCGCGAGCCAGGGCAGGTTCAGGTCCGGCTGGTAGATCAGCGTGGAGATCCGCGGGTTCACCTCCAGCAGCCGGTCGCCCAGGAACTGCACGTTGACGATCCAGTCGAGCTCCAGCGCCTCGACCAGCCTCCGGGCGTGGCGCACCAGGTGGGGGCGGTCGACGATCCGGAACTCCATCGCCAGCCCGGCCCGAAACGCCTCGCGCGTCTTCGTGCTCGCGACCAGCGTGCGCCCCTCCCGGCAGAGGATGTCGACGGCAAGCTCGTCTCCCTCGACCAGCTCCATGACGAGGACCGGCGGGAACCCCTCGCCGCCGTCCAGGATCTCGGCCGCCTCGTCCAGCGAGATCGGCAGCAAGGTGCCGGGCCGCCCGTTCACCAGCTGGTCGCGCCGGTCGGCGGTCGCGGACAGCACGCGGAACCCGCGCGAGCCCTTGGCCTCGAGCGGCTTCATGCAGACGTCGCGGCCGGGATACCCGAGCTCCGCGGCGGCCTCGCGGAAGCGGTCGGCGTCAGCGGCGTGGATCGTCCGGGGCTGCGGGATCCCCAGCTCCTCCGCCACGCGAACCGTCTCGGACTTCGCGCTCGCCCGCTCGATCGCGTTCGGCGGCGAGACCAGCACCGGCACCCCGAACCGGTCGCGGCCGGCTGCGATCGCGCCGACTTCGGCGGAGGACTGCGGGAACACGACGTCCACGCGCTCGGCGGCGGCGACCTCGAGCAGCCGCTCGAGGTACCCCGGTGCCGATCCCGCCGGGACGCGGTGGAAGGCGTCGCAGAGGAAGCGCCCCGCCGACTCCTCTCGCATGTCGACACCCACGAGCCGCACGTCGCGCTCGCCGTTCTCGCGCAGGGCCCGCAGCAGGCGCGGAGATCCCGGCGCGCCGCTGGCCGTGACGAGGATCGTGAGCGGCGCGCTCACAGGATCCAGCGGTAGACCTCGAACACCTCGGCCAGCTCGCGGCCGCTCTCGATGCCGTGCGTCCGGGCCAGGTTGCGAATGTACTCCTCGTTCGCATAGTTGCGATGCTGCTGGCTTCGGTAGTTGGCGAGCGCCTGCACCTTGGCCTCCAGGTGGTGCGGCTCGAGGGCGACGTACGCGTCGCGGCGAAAGGCGAAGCAGTTCCAGGGGATCTCGTAGCCGAGCAGGGTGGTGCGCTTGAACGCCCGCATTCCCTCGCGGGCGATCGTCTCGTGATCCTGGTGGATGTCGCCCAGCGACGGCATCAGCACGAGCTCCGGCGCGATGTCGCTGTTGGCCGCGACCAGGATCTCGAGGATCTCCTGGCGCACCGTCGGGAAGGTGCGCACCTCGAAGTCGTGGATCGTGACGCGCTCCGCGGGCAGCCCCAGCGCCGTGGTCGCCGCCCGCGCCTCGTGGACGAGCGTGTCGGAGGGGAAGCCGTCCGGGAGCGAGCGTGACGCGGACGAGAACGCGTGGTAGTGCACCTCGGCGCCCGCCTCGACCAGGCGGGCGATCGTGCCGCCGCAGCCGAACTCCCCGTCGTCGGTGTGCGGCGCCAGCACGAGCGTCCGGCGCCCGGGCGCGATCACGCGCCGGCCTCGCGGGAACTCGGTGGCTGCAGGAAGGACATGGATGCGATCAGGGCTGTGAGGATCCAGGAGGCCGGATCCTCGAAGTACGCATTGTAAAAGAGCGAGCTGGCCAGCATGGCGGCGAGTGCCGCGGCGAGCACGACCCGCACGTCGCGATCCGGCCCGGCCCGCACGGCCGCCCAGCCCACCGACGCGGCCAGTGCCAGGTATGCGGCCAGGCCGAGCGGCCCGAGCTCCGCCAGCACGGTGACCGGCGTCGTGTGCGAGGCCGCACTCTTCGTGCGACCGGGGTGCGCCGTGCCGGCGAGGGCGGCCCGCGCGAACCCGCCCAGACCCGCGCCGCCGAGGGGGTGGTGCCGGATCACGCGCCACCCGTCCTCGACCAGCCGGGAGCGGCCGCTCGTCACCTGCCGCGCCGATCCGCCGTGCGACGAGACGACCAGCCCGGCCACGCCGATGACCACGACCGTCAGCGCCATAGCCGCCACCAGCCGCCGCGGCCAGAACGTCGCGCCGAGCACCGCCGCTCCGGCCGCCAGCGCGAGCAGGCTCGACTGGGAGTAGGCCAGATACTGGGCCGCGAAGAGCGCCGCGACGACCGCCACCAGCGGGACGGTCAGCCGGCGGTACACGAGCACCCCGAGCAGCAGGACGATCGTCACGGCCATGAACCGTCCGTAGATGCTCGCGTCATAGAACAGCGAGTTGACGCGGAAGAACGACCCGTACTCGTTCCCCACCATGATCTTGTGGTTCCAGAACAGGTGGCGGGTCTCGTGCTGCCAGATCGCGACTGCGCCGAAGACCAAGCCGAGGAGCACCTGCACGCCGAGCATCAGCCGCAGCTGCGGCATCGAGGGCCGCATGGCCGCAAGGCGGCTGAGCAGGAAGCCGAACGGCAGGTAGAAGAACAGCATCTCGACCCCGCCCTGGCGTGTGTCCGCGCTCCACAGGAGCGAGAGCCCGCCCCAGCCGGCCAGTGCGGCGAGCGCCCAGCCGGCCGGCCCGAGCGCCGGTGGCCGCTCCGCCCCTCTCACCAGCTGGTATGCGGACACGGTGGCCATGGCCAGGATCACCCCGTACAGCGGGACGAGCAGGTTGGCCTGCTCGCCGCCCGCGTGCAGCGGGATGCGCGCAGGCGCCGCCGCGACCACGGCCAGCAGCGTCAGCGTGGGGAACCGGTGGGCGATGACGGCGCCCGCCGCCAGTGCGGCCAGCCCGGCGGCGGCGGCCGCGACTGCGAGCGCCGGCCGGTCGGTCGCCTCGACGCGCAGCGTCGCGATCGGCGAGTGGAGCAGGTCGCCTGCGAGGATTGCGGCGCCCACCGCCCATGCCGCGAACGCGGCCGTGCGCATGCGGCGGTCCTGCAGCACGAGCAGTCCGGCGAGCCCGGCCGCCCCGATGATCGAGCCGATCTCCGTGCCGTTCACGGGATCGTCACCGTCGCCGTGGGCGGGCTCGGCGTACGGTTCCCGGCACCGTCGACGGCGACGATCTCGACGGTGGCCCGGCCGGGCCGCAGGCCGGGCGCGTCCAGCCGGAAGTGCGCGACCCTGGGGATGACGTGCCGCTTGTGAATCACCAGCCGGCCATGCTGGAACACGTACAGCTCCGCATGGACGTTCCCCTCCGAGCGCGTGTAGTGGATGGCCACCGTCGAGCGCCCGACGCGCACGGCACCGAGCGTGATCCCCGCCGGCTTCGTGTCGACGACGATCGGGTCCGGGATGGTCACCTCCCGGCCGCTCGCAAGCGTCACCCGAAGCCGGTACTTGCCGTCCGGGGCCACCGCGCCGCTCGTCGTGCTGCCGTCCCACGGAATGCGGACGGCGCCCTTTGCCACGTTGCGATCGGCCAGCACGCGAACGACTGCGCCGTCCGGGCGGACGATCGCGATCCGCAGGTGCTGTGCGTCGCGAAGCGTGAATCCGAGCCGGGCCACCCGGGTGCACCCCGCATCGCTGCACCCCGGCGAGAACGCGGTGCGTACGTGGGGGTGGCCGACCGGCGAGTGGCGGAGCTTGAGCTGCTCGGCTCTGAGGAAGGCCACCGCGCTGGCGGCGATGATGACCAGCAGCAGTGCGGTCGCGGCGCGGGGGTGGCTCACGGCGCGCCGATTGTAGGCGCGCAGTGAGCGATCCGGGCGCGGTCTCTAGGAGCGCTGCAGCGCCGCGGCCAGCCGCTCGCCGCGGGCCACGTACAGGCCGGCGACGATCGCGACCAGCGCGCCGCCCACCACGTACCAGACCGGCGCTGCGTCGAGCGTCTTCAGACCCGACGCCGCCAGCACCAGTGCGATCGCCCCGCGGAGGGCGCGCTCGGGGGCGCGGTGGGTGAAGTGCGAGCCGATCAGGATGCCGGGGATCGAGCCGATCAGGATCGATCCGACGACGCTGTAGTTGGGGGCGCCGAACGCGATCGTGGCCAGTCCGGCGGCGATCGTGACCAGCATCGCGTGGAACAGGTCGGTGCCGACTACGCGGCGCGCGCTGAGCGGGAACAGCGTGACCAGCGCGATGCCGAAGAACACGCCCGAGCCGACCGACGTCAGGCCGAGGATGAACCCGAACACCACGCCGATCGCGACGGCGAGCGTCTTGTGCGACTGCGTCAGCGGCCCGTCGGTCGGGAGCCGGCTCGCGTCCCAGAGGCCGGGGATCGTGATGAATGTCCGGACGGCGACCGTGAGGCCGACGATCACGAGCACCGTGCCGATCGTGTCGAGCAGCACCGTGTCGACGTTCACCCCGATCCGCGGGAAGATCTCGTAGAGCGTGAAGACGCCGAGGATGGCGGCCGGCACGCTGCCGACGCCCATCCACAGGCCCAGCTCGCGGTTCACGTTCTTCAGCTGGGTGTGGCGGGCGGCCCCGAACACCTTCGTGATCGCAGCGTAGATCAGGTCGCTGCCGACGGCGGTCGACGGCGGGATGCCGAAGACGCTGATCAGGATCGGCGTCATCAGCGAACCTGCGCCCATGCCGGTGAGGCCGACCAGGATCCCGACCGCCAGGCCCGCTGCGATCATGCCCGTGTTGATGTCCATCCGCCCTGCCCCTCCCGTGAAGACGACCGCACCCTAGTCCCACTAGTGTAAGCGGTTTAGTGGGGAATGCAACCGGTGTGAGGTTCGCTCGCCTACCCGGGTGCTGGAACGCCGAAACGGAGGCTAAGTCGCGGGACGCCGGCGCCGAGGGACGGGACGCGCGCGTTGCGGCCCCGACCCCCCGGCGGACGTGACGGTCTAGCTCTGGCGGTAGGCCGCGATCAGCACCTCGGCGACCTCGGGCCGGGTGAACTCGACCGGCGGTATCTCGCCGTTGCCGAGCATCTCGCGCACCTTGGTGCCGGACAGGAACACGTGGTGGTCCTGGGGATGCGGACACGTCTTGTTCGACGCCATGTTGCCGCAGGTCCGGCAGAAGAAGGTGTGGTCGAAGAACATCGGCTCGATGTCCAGCTCGTGCGGCTCGAACTCGTCGAAGATGTGGTGCGCGTCGTAGGTGCCGTAGTAGCTGCCCACGCCGGCGTGGTCGCGGCCGACGATGAAGTGCGAGCACCCGTAGTTCTTCCGGCAGATCGCGTGCCAGACGGCCTCACGGGGGCCGGCGTAGCGCATCGCCGCGGGGAACACCCCGAGCAGCGTGCGGTCGGCCGGGTAGTACTTCTCGAGCAGCACCTCGTAGCAGCGCATCCGCACGTCGGCGGGGATGTCGTCGCCCTTGGTCTTGCCGACCAGCGGGTGGAGCAGCAGGCCGTCCACCGTCTCGAGCGCGCACTTCTGGATGTACTCGTGCGCCCGGTGCACCGGGTTTCGCGTCTGAAAGCCGACGACGCGGCTCCAGCCGCGCTCGGCGAACGCCGCCCGCGTGTCCTTGGGATCGAGGTGGTGCGATGGGAACGCCGGGTCGGGCCGCTTGAAGACCGTCACCGCGCCGCCCACGAGCGTCGGGCCCTCGGCATAGATCTGCGCCACGCCCGGGTGGGCGTCCTCCGTCGTCCGGTAGGTCTTCGCCGCCTCGTTCTCGCGGTCGACGGTGAACACCTCCTCCACCTCGAGCACCGCCAGGAGCTCGCCCTCGGCGCTCTCGAGCGCGAGGCGGTCGCCCTCCGGCGCCTCGGACACCGAGAGCGTGACCGGCATCGCCCACGGCACGCCGTTGGCGAGGTGCATCGACTCCACGGACGCGTCGTAGTCCGCACGGGTCATGAACCCGGTCAGCGGCGACAGTGCGCCAGAGGCGATCATGTCGAGGTCGGCCGTCTGCTTCTCGCTCATCCGCACACGCGGCAGCGATTGCGCCTGCTCGGCCAGCGAGGCCGCCTCGTCGCCCGTCACCGTGCGGTCGATCAGCTCGCCGCCGTGCGGCGCGATCAGGTGTCCGGCCTGCGTCGTCGTGGTCGGCTCCGCCATCAGGCGACAGCCTCCTCGGCGTCGCGGGCGATGAAGCCGAGCTCCTCGAGCCGGTCGATGACGATCCGCGCGGACTCCTCGGGCGTGCGGCCCTCCGTGTCCACGACGATCTCGGGGTTGAGTGGCGCCTCGTATGGATCGGACACGCCCGTGAACTCCTTGATCTCGCCGGAGAAGGCCTTGGCGTACAGACCTTTCACGTCGCGCCGGGCGCACTCGTCCAGCGACGTGGAGACGTGCACCTCGACGAAGCGGCCGCCCAGCATCTCGCGCACCGCGTCCCGCGTCTCGGCGTACGGGGAGATGGCGGCAACGATGACTCCCGCGCCGTGCCGCGTCAGCAGCTTGGCGACGAAGCCGATGCGCAGGATGTTGGTGTCGCGGTCCTCACGCGAGAAGCCGAGGCCCTTGCTGAGGTTGGTGCGGACGACATCGCCGTCGAGATGGTCGACGAGGATGCCGCGGCGCTCGAGCTCCGGGCCGACGATCTCGGCGATGGTGCTCTTGCCGGAGCCCGAGAGGCCGGTGAACCAGAGCGTGAATCCGTGGTTTTCCTGTGGCACGTGTGGAGGTCCTTTCGCGTTGTATCGTCTGCCGCGTTGTAGCGGCTCAGCTGCCGTGGAGGCCGCACTCCACCTTTCCGGTGCCTTTCCAGCGGCCCGTGCGTTCGTCCGCGCCCTCGGCCACCGCGCTGGTGCAGGGGACGCAGCCGATCGACGGATAGCCGTGGTCGTGCAGCGTGTTGTAGGGGATGCCGTGCCTCCAGATGTAGCGCCACACGTCGCGGTTCGTCCAGTCGGCCAGCGGCTGCACCTTCACCACGCCGCGGCGCTCATCTATCTCGATTTTGCGGGCGTTTTCCCGAGTTGTCGACTGCTCTCGCCGAATACCCGTGATCCACGCGTCCATACCGTCGAGCGCCTGGCGCAGCGGCGCGACCTTCCGCATGCCGCAGCACGCGTCCGGATCCCGCTCCCAGAGCCGCTCTCCGTGCACGGCGGCCTGCTGCTCGACGCTCAGCTCCGGCTCGATCCGCTCGAACCTGACCGGGTAGCGCTCGATCAGCTTGCGGCGCGTCTCGTAGGTCTCACGGAACAGCAGCCCGGTGTCGAACTCGACGACGCGCACGTCCGGCTCGATCTCGGCGAGCATGTGCACCAGCACCGAGCTCTGCTTCTGCCACGAGCACGTCAGCACCATGCGTGGGTGGAACAGGTCGACGGCGACGCGCAGGACGTCCTCGGCGCTCTTGTCCTCGAGCTCGTCCGCGAGCCGCGCGGCCTCGGCCGCGCTGATGGGCAGCATCGTGCTCACGTGGCGGTGGGGATGTCGCGGAGCAGGAGGTCCGGCATGGTGTCCGACCGCAGGCCCAGGCGCAGCGTCTCGAGCGGGATCACCTCGTCCGGAGGGATGTTGCCGAGGTTCACCTCGGAGCCCAGGTGCCGGATGAACCACGCCTGCTGCTCCTTCTGGGGCGCCTCGAACAGCAGGTTGTCGACCGGGATCTCGTGCACGATCTCGTCGATCAGCCCGCTGCGCACCTCGCCGGTGCCGCGGAAGATGCCGGCGGTCCCCGTCTCGCGCGCCTCGGTGATCACCTTCCACGCCCCCGCCTCGAGCTCCTCGCGGATCCAGGCCACCCACTGGTAGGGCGCGTAGATGGCGTCCTGGTCCTTCGAGCCGACCTCGGACAGCACGACGAAGTCCTCGGCAAGCGCGCTGATCAGCTCCTGCTTGCTCTCGCGCTCCATGCGCAGCGTGCCGTCAGACACCTCGACGTGGGTGAACCCGTGGCCCTTCACCCAGCGCTTGAACTCGTCCACCCGGCCGCGCGCAACCGCTGCCTCGAGCAGCGTGCCGCCGCACATCACCGGGGTGTCGAAGGAGCGGTAGAGCTTCACCTTGTCGGGCAGGTTCTGCGTGACGTACGACGTGCCCCAGCCGAGCTTGACGATGTCGACGTACTCGCCGGCCGTCTCGAACATCCCGTTCACCTCGGCCAGCGTCATGCCCTTGTCCATGACATGGGTGAGGCCGCGTTCGCGCGGCTTCGACGGGCGCAGCGGGATTCCCAGGAACTCTTCGACCATGGTCTACAACCTCGAGTAGATGGTTTCTTCGAGCCGCCTGCGCGCCTCGACCTGGACATTCTCGTAGAGCGACTCGCCGTGCGTGTCCATGCCGACGATCAGCGGGCCGAAGTCCCGCACCCGGAACTTCCAGAGGCATTCCGGCATGAGGTCCTCCCACTCGACCTGCTCGATCTCCTCGATCTGCGTCGTCTCGAGCGCCGCCGCGCCGCCGACGATTGCGAGGTACACGCCGCCATGCTGCCGCAACGGCGCGAGCGCCTCGGGCAGCAGGCCACCCTTGCCGATGATCGCTCGGGCGTGGTGGTCGCGCACCAGGCCCTCGGTGAACCGGCTCATCCGCGCGCTCGTCGTGGTGCCGATGCACATCGGCTCGTAGCGGCCCTCGCCTACCTTGCGGACGTTGGGCGCGGTGTGCAGCAGCGCGGCTCCCTCGAGCGACATCGGCGGCTCCTGGCCGCGGTCGAAGATGCGGATCTGCGTCGCGTCGCGGATGCCGATGATGTGGCCCTGGATGGTGACGGTGTCGCCGGCGTGCAGCCCGCGGACGGTGGCCTCGTCGGTCGGGAAGCCGATGTCGTGGTGGGCCATCAGGCCTCCCGGTCGTAGTCGACGGTGCCGTCGGCGTGGATGTGGGCGCTGGCACGGCGGGCGGCCCAGCACTGGTAGTTCACGGCGACGGGGTTCAACGTGATGTGCGTGTGCGCCTGCTCGACGTGCACCGACAGCACGGTGGTGTCGCCGCCGAGCCCCATCGGCCCGATGCCGGTCTCGTTGAGCAGCTCGAACAGCTCGCGCTCCAGCTGGGCGACGTCGGGGTCGGGGTTGACGTCCTCGACCGGTCGGGCGATCGCCTCCTTGGCAAGGTGCATGGCCAGGTCGGCGGAGCCGCCGATGCCCACGCCGACGATTCCCGGCGGGCAGGGCTTGCCGCCGGCGCCGACGATCGAGTCGAGCACGAACCGCTTGATCGCGGCGACGCCGTCGGCGGGCACGAGCATCTTCAGGAAGCTCATGTTCTCGGAGCCCGAGCCCTTGGGGATGCACTTCACGTCCAGCCCGTCCCAGTCGGGCACGAAGTCCCAGTGGATGTGCGGGATCTTGTGCCCGGTGTTGTCGCCGGTGGCCACACGCGTGAGGGTGTGGACGGTGTTCGAGCGCAGCGGGTGCTCGAGCGTCGCGCGGCGCGTTCCCTCGCGCAGCGCCTGCTCGATCCGCGCCGGGTGGAGCGGGAAGTGCTCGCCCAGGCGGACGTAGTAGACGGCGAGGCCGGTGTCCTGGCAGACGAGATTCTTGGTGTCGTCTGCGACCGAGACGTTGGTGTTGATCGTCTCGAGAATGCGCTTGCCGACCTTGTGCGTCTCGCGCTCCATCGCTCCGCGCAGCGCGTCGCGCAGATCCTGGGGGATGTCCTTCAGCGCCCACACGTAGAGATGCGCGGATGCGTCCTCGACGGTCTGCTGCAGGTCGGTTGTGATGTCGATGGCCACGGGTGGTCGGTCCTTTCAGCGGGCGGCGTGTGCGGCCGCGCGCCCGGCGCGGCGTCCGAATACGGTGCAGTCGAGCAGGGAGTTGCCCATCATGCGGTTGCGCCCATGTACGCCGCCGGTGATCTCGCCGGCGGCGAAGAGGCCCTGCACGGTGGTCTGGCCGTCCCGGTCGATCACCAGGCCGCCGTTTTGGTAGTGAAGCACGGGATAGGTGAGGACCGGCTCGGTCAGCGGGTCGACGCCGGCGTGGCGGTAGCGGCGGAGCATGTACGGCAGGACTTCCCCGGCGACGCCCGCGTCGATCCGCGTGGTGTCCAGCAGGACGGCCGGCCGGCCGTCGGGCGTCGTCAGACCGCGCCCCTCGTCGCACTCCTTCACGATCGCGGCGGCGACGGTGTCGCGCGGGGCCAGCTCGTCGACGAACCGCTCGCCCTCGGCGTTGACGAGCAGCGCGCCGTAGCTGCGCGTGGTCTCGGGGATCGAGTAGCCCTGCAGCGGCGGCGGCCACGCGCCGCCGTTGGGATGGTGCTGGAGTGAGTCGTCGTCGCGCGCATCCGCGCCGGCTTCCTGCGCGATCTGTGCGACCTCTCCGGTCGCGCCCGGCTGGTTGGTCGTCAGCACCCCGCGGCGCTGCGCCTCCGCGTAGCAGCGGCCGCCGGCAGCGAGCACCACCGCGCCCGCCTCGATCACGCCGCGCTCGCCGTGCTGCTCGACCGTCGCGTCGAAATGCCCATTGGCGCGGTCGACCGCGACGAGCGGGGTGTGGCCGTGGATCTCGATTCCCTCATCCGCGAGCGCGCCGCGCAGCGCATGGGCGATGGCGTGGCCCGTGCGGTCGCCCACCTGCAGCAGCCGCTTGGCGGTCGCGCCGCCGCAGCGGGCGAGGCGGTAGCCGTCACCCTCGCGGGAGAACTCGACCCCCAGTGACTCGAGCCATGTGATCGCGCCGGGCGCCTCTCCGGTCAGCACCGAGACCAGCTCCATGTCGGCGGTGTCGTGCGACGACCGGTAAACGTCCTGCGCGTGCTGCTCGGGAGAATCGTCGCCGCCGACGGCGGCCTGGATCCCGCCCTGCGCCTTGCCGGTATTGCACGAGGCGGGCGACCCTTTTGTGATGACCGTGACGCGTGCCCCTGCGCGCGAGGCAGCCCACGCGGCCGCCAGGCCTGCGCCGCCGCTCCCGACCACGAGCACGTCGGTTGTCCGTGGAACGCCGTTCATCCGACGCATTCTACAGAAGCGCTGCTAATCCGGAAAATAAGATCTGCTTATATCGGTGATGTCGGCCGTATCGGCCGGGCGGGGGTCCCAGGGAAGCACCAGCGGGTCGCCGTCATAGCGGGGGATGACATGCACGTGGTAGTGGAAGACCGTCTGCCACGCGGCCGCGCCGTTCGACTGCATGATCGTCACGCCCTGCGCACCGAGCCCTGAGAGCGCCCGCGCGGCGACGTCCCGGGCGACAGCCGCGCAATGCGCCAGATCGTCATCCTCGATGTCGCCGAGGTCGCGCGAATGCCTGCGTGGAATCACCAGTGCATGCCCCCGCGTGGCCGGGTTGATGTCCATGATCGCGATCGCGCGGTCGTCCTCATGGATCCGTGTGGACGGCAGGTCGCCGGCCACGATGCGGCAGAAGATGCAGTCCTCCATGCCCGCGATCGTACTAGCATCGGCGCATGCTGGACGCGACGCCCTTCGTGCCCGACGGCTTCGAGCCGCCCAGCGGCCTGACGGATGACCTGTTCGTGCTCGAGCCGCTCGGGCCGCAGCACACCGAGTCCGACTACGACGCGTGGACGTCGAGCGTGCAGCACATCGGCGCGACGCCCGGCTTCATCGGAGGCTCGTGGCCGCGCGACATGACGCTCGACGAGAACCGCGCCGACCTCGAGCGGCACGCCCGTGATTTCGCCGCGCGCACGGGGTTCACGTACACCGTCCTGGAGCCGGGGACGCGCGACGTGGTCGGCTGCGTCTACATCTACCCGTCGCGCCGACCCGACCGCGATGCGGATGTCCGTCTCTGGGTGCGGGCGAGCCGCGCCGAGCTGGACGAGCCGCTCTGGCACGCTGTCCGCGGCTGGCTGGCCGAGGAGTGGCCGTTCACGGCGGTCGATGATCAGGGCCGAGGGTGAGGCCCGCAGATCCGGTGGCGGTGACCGCGCGGTGCGAGCTGCGGCTGCTCGCTCCGCAGGACGCCGAGCCCCTGCAGCGCCTCTATGGAGACCCCGAGGCGATGCGCTACGTCGGCGCGGACGGCGAAGCGCGCACCCCCGAGCAGACCGCCCGCGGGGTCGGCCGCATGATCGAGCACCAGGAGCAGCACGGGTACTCGCTCTGGGCGGTGACCGAGCGGCAGAGCGGCGAGGTGATCGGCGTGGCCGGGCTGGTGCTGGAGGAGTTCGTCGGCCCTGAGGTGGAGGTCGTGTACGAGCTCCAGCGCGACCGCTGGGGTCGCGGGCTCGCCACCGAGGTGGCGCGCGCCTGCCTCGACGTCGCGTTCGGGCCGCTCGGACTGCCGCGCGTGATCGCGCTCGCCTATCCCGAGAACCGGCCGTCCGTGCGGGTGATGGAGAAGATCGGCATGCTCCCCGACGGTGAGGTGGAGGCGTACGGGCGGCGGATGGTGCGCTACGTCGCCGAGCCGGGCGTTAATGCGCAGTGAACCTGCCGTGAATGCACGCCCGGTAGCATGTCGCACATGCGAGTCCTGATCACCGGCGGGGCCGGCTTCATCGGATCGCACCTTGCCGACGCCCTGCTGCGCGCCGGCCACGAGGTGCGCGCGCTGGACAACCTCGACCCCCAGGTGCACCAGGGCGGACACCGCCCCGGATACCTCGATGCGCAGGTCGACCTGCGGGTCGGTGACGTGCGCGACCACCGCGCGGTCGCCGATGCCCTCGACGGCGTCGACCATGTCGTCCATTTCGCCGCGGCGGTGGGAGTCGGCCAGTCGATGTACGAGATCGAGCGCTACACGTCGATCAACGCGATCGGCGCAGCCGTCGTGCTGGAGGAGATTGCGAAGCGGCGGGACCAGCTGGCACGCGTCCTCGTCGCGTCGTCCATGTCGATCTACGGCGAGGGCCGCTATCGGTGTGAGGACCACGGTCTGCTGGCCCCGCAGGTGCGAAGCGACGAGCAGCTGGACGCACGCGACTGGGAGCTGCACTGCCCGCACTGCGGCCGCGAGCTCGAGCCGCTGCCGACCGGCGAGGACAAGCCGGTGCACCCGATGTCCGTCTACGCCGTGAACAAGCGCGACCACGAGGAGCTGTTCCTCGCGATCGGGCGCGCCCACCGGCTGCCGACCGTGGCGATGCGGTTCTTCAACGTCTACGGCGACCGCCAGGCGCTCTCGAACCCGTACACGGGTGTCGCCGCCATCTTCGGCGGCCGGCTGCTGAACGACAAGCGCCCGCTGGTGTTCGAGGACGGCGGACAGAGCCGCGATTTCGTGCATGTCTCGGACATCGCCGCGGGCTGCGTGACGGCGCTCGAGGCCGGCGGTGCGGACTACCGGGCCGTCAACCTCGGCACCGGCGTGGCGCGGACGGTGCTCGACGTGGCGACCGAGCTCGCCCGCGGGCTGGGCAAGGAGCACCTGCAGCCCGAGATCGTGAACAAGTTCCGGGCGGGGGATATCCGCCACTGCGTGGCCGACATCTCGCTGGCGCGCGAGACGCTCGCCTTCGAGCCCAGGGTTGCGTTCGCGGACGGGATGCAGGAGCTGCTCGGGTGGGTGGCGACGCAGCAGGCGACCGACTCGGTCGACGCCGCGGCGGGCCAGCTCGAGGCCGCCGGCCTCACCCGGTGACCGCGGCTCCCGACATCACCGTCTCGCTGGTCAACACGAACAACCGGGAGCTGCTGCTCGGGTGCCTGGCGTCGCTTGCAGCGGCCGCACGCGAGACCGTGCTCGAGACGATCGTGGTCGACAACGCGTCGACCGACGGCAGCGCGGCCGCGGTTCGGGAGGCGTATCCGGACGTCGAGGTGGTCGAGCGGGATCGGCGGCACGGCTTCGGCGCCAACCACAACCAGGCGATCGCACGGGCCACGGGGCGGTACGTGCTGATCCTGAACGAGGACACGGTGCTGCACGAGGGTGCGCTCGACCGCATGCGCAGCTTCATGGATGGGCACCCCGAGGTCGGCGCCTGCGGGCCCAAGATCCTGAATCCCGACGGCTCCCAGCAGCCGTCCGCCTTCCGGTTCCCGACCCCTGCGCGGGTCGCGCTGACGGCGCTGACGCTGCAGCGGAGGGGATGGATCCAGTCGCGGGCCGAGCACATCGTGCGGGTCGACTGGGTGTGCGGGGCGGCGATCCTCGCCCGGCTGCCGGCACTGCGCGCGGTGGGCGGCTTCGACGAGCGGCTGTTCATCTACTCGGAGGATCCCGACCTCTGCCTGCGGCTCCGCGAAGCGGGATACGCGACCGCCTACTTCCCGTATGCCTCGCTCGTGCACTTCGAGAATGCGACCACGGATGGTGTGCCGGAGCGGCGGATCGCCCAGATGGAGCGCAGCCGGGCGCTCTACACGCGAAAGCATCACGGCGCTGCCGGGGAGTATGCGGTGCGAGGGCTGACGGCGGCCAGCTTCGCCGCCCGCGCGGCGCTTGCGAAGGGGCTGCTCGCGGTGCCCGGCGGCGAGCGCGTCAAGCGCGTCGACGAGGACGCGCCGCGCAGGTTCGTCGCGCACGTGCGCGCGGCGGTGCGACCGAACGGCATGCCCGGCATCGAGGACGCCGCCGACGAGTTCAACGCGCGGCGCGCAGCCTCGGCGCCTTAGCGCCAGATCAGCCCGACGGGATACGCGGGCGGTGACGGATAGATGTGCAGCACCTGCCGGACCGGCAGCTGCGCCGGCCGCTGTCCGGGTGCGGGGAGGTGGTCCGCCGGCGGGTCGACCAGCACGACGCGACGGCCGCGCAGCGCCAGGACGAGGCTTCGGCCGTCGGGGGAGGCGATCACGCCCTCGATCCCGCTGCGCAGCGCGGCCAGGCCGACGGCGGTCGCGCGCGTCCGTGTGACACGGAGGCGCTGAACGTACTGGAACGTCGTCTCCACGATGTCGTGGCGCGTCAGCCAGGCGAATCCGCCGCCCACCGCCGGCCCCGGCATCCCGAGTGCAGGGACGCAGAACGCCGCGTGTCCCGTATTCGCGACCCACACCTCGGCTCCGCTGCGCACTCCGAGCTGGTTCGAGTGAGGGGCGTAGGCGAGCTGCTCGGGCGCCGCATCCGCTGCGCAGCCCGGCCTGCGGACGGCCGCCGTCCGACCCCGCCAGAGATCGGCAACCTCCACCCGGTTTACTCCGTGCACGTACGCGACGGCCAGGGAGTCCCACCGCCACGCGGGAGCCACGTCGGCCACGTTGCGATCGACGACGCGATCGTGCATCAGGGTGCCGTCGATCAGATGCAGTGCCGAGCGGCCGCTGCGCTGCACGATGTAGGCGATGTGGATGCCGATCGGGGCCCAGCTGACGGCCGTGACCGTCCCGTGCACCCTATGGCTCACGACCACACGGCCCGTCGCCGGGTCGATCGCGTCGATGCGTCCCCGCCGGCCAGCCGCCACGTACGCCGCGTTGGGCGAGAGCTCGAAGGCCGTCGACCGCAGGCCGGCGCGCCGGTGGCCGACGGCGTACACCGCCCGTCCGCCGGTGACCACTGCAAATCCCGCTGCGCCTGGCGGCAGGGGGCCGCGCGGGGCCGGCATGGTTCGCGGCGGCCCGGTGTGCCCGGGTGCGATGCCAACCGCCCGGCGCACCGTGTCGGAGGCCAGCGCCGCCGCGGTCAGGACGAGCGTCGCGAGAACGGCGGCGGGCAGCAGCAGGAGTGGGCGGCGGTGCCGGGACACCGCGAGCGCCGCCATCGCGCCCGCCCGCGCCTGCTCGCCGGCGGGATCGCTTGGTCCCACCTGCCCGAGGACGTGCTCGAGCCGTTCCTCAAGCTCCTTCGACATCCGCCTCCTCCAGCCGCTGCTCGCGCAGCTCCTCGAGCGCGCGTGCCAGGCGCGAGTGCACCGTGCCGGGCGGCACGCCGATCAGGTCCGCGATCTCCATCGGTGAGTAGCCGAGCCCGTAGCGCAGCACGATCACGACCCGCCGCTGCGGGCCCAGCCGGCTCACCGCCTCGAGCAGTTCCCGGTCCTCGGCTTCCAGATCGCGCCATTCCGCGTCCAGCCGCTCGGGTGCGTCAAGCCCCACCAGGCGGCGCTCACGTCGCAGCAGGTCGAGCGACCGGTTGACGACGATCCGGTGCAGCCACGCGGCGAACGGCCGGCGCTCGTCGAACCGGCCGAGCGCGGCGAACGCGCGCTCGAAGGCGTCCTGCGCGACGTCGTCGGCCATGGCGCGGCTCCCCGTGATCACCCGGGCGGCGCGCCACGCCCCCGGCCAGTGCCGCTCGAACAGCTCGCCGGCAGCGTCGCGCGAGCCGCGCCGTGCACGGCGCACCAGGTCAGCATCGCCCGCCTGCCCCATGATCATCGACTGTACTACGGCTCTGAGCGGCCGCGACGTCCCGGTTCAGCCCTGCTCGGCGACCACGAGCAGCGTGTCGAGCGACGGATCCGAGCAGTAGGCGACACGCGTCCCGGCCGCGGCCTCGCGGCGAAGCGCCGAGAGGATCTCGTCGGTGATCAGCTCGCCGGGTGCGAGTGCCGGGATGCCGGGCGGATACGGCGCCGCCGTCTCGGCAGCGATGCGGCCGACCGCGTGGTTCGCCGGCACCCGCTCGCGCGGAGCGACGAACGCGTCGCGGGGGCTGAGCGCAGTCACCGCCTGGAGCGACCACACGCTCGACGCTGCGATCGGCCGCGGCGCCGTGCGTCGGGCGGCGAGCGAGCGCTCGATGCTCTCGACCAGCGTGCTCACGCTGGCGGCGGTGTCGGCCAGCGTGACGATCGGGACGAGGGTGTCACGGTCGGCCATCTCGAGGCGGACGCCCTCGCGGAGCAGATCTGCCTCGACCTCGAACCCGTCGGCGCCGGTACCGGCGAGCCCGAGCACCAGCTTCGTCGGATCCGACGCCTCGGAGACGTGCAGGCAGTCGATCCGCCGCAGGCGGGTACGTGCGTCGCCGACCAGCGCGATCGTCCGCTCGAGCAGCTCCTCGCCACGGTCCTCGATCAGCTGGCGTGCCCTGTCGCTCGAGGCGAGGATGGCCGCTGCCGGGCTGGTGGTGTGCAGGAGCTCGAAGGCCTCCTCCACGCGGGCGAGGTCAAGCACGCCGCCCCGGGCCACCACGATCGACCCCTGCGTGAACGCGGTGAGGGTCTTGTGCGTCGACGTGACCATGGCATCGGCGCCTCGTGCGATCGCGTGCTGCGGCAGCGCCGGGTGGAAGCCCAGGTGGGCGCCCCACGCCTGGTCGACGATCAGCGGGACGCCGGCGGCGTGGGCGATGTCCGCGATCGCGTCCACGTCCGAGATCATGCCGACGTAGCTGGGCTCGACCAGGAAGACGGCGCGGATGCCCGGCTCGTCAGCGAGCGCCCGGCGGACCGCCTCGGCCGGCACGCCGGTGGCGAGCCCGGTCTCCGGATCGACCGAAGGCGGGACCCAGACCGGGTCGAGGCCGGCCAGCACGAGCCCGCCGAAGAGCGACTTGTGCAGGGTCCGGGCCACGAGCACGCGGTCGCCCGGGCGCGCGGCCGCAAGCGCGAGCGACTGGTTCCCGTGGGTCGATCCTGCCACGCTGAAGCGGCAGAGATCGCCGCCCCAGAGGCCCGCGGCGAGCCGCTCCGCGCGGCCGAGCACGTCGTCGCCCAGGCGTGAGTCGTCGGCCCCGGAGACGAGCGGCAGATCCTGGAGGAGCAGCGGGCCGGCGATGCCGGCGGCGCGCTTGTGGCCCGGCACCGTGAACGTCGTGCCGGGGTCGGCGAGGAAGCGGTCGACCGCGTCGGCGAGAGGGGCCTCGGAGGGCATCGGCGCGACAGCGTACCGGGGCCCGGGGCGCCGCGCCTCGTCAGGCGGCGGTCAGCTCGCCGGGCGCAGCCGCTGGTCTGGCGAACCGGTGTCCGGTGCCAACGCGGTCATTGCGGCGATGCGACGGCGGTCGTGGTCGGCGATCTGCACGATCTCGCAGCCGACCCGCTGGTGGCCGTGGTGCGACTCGCAGGTCTGCAGCACACGCGCCTGCAGCCGCAACGAGCGCCCGGCGATCCGCGCCTGCATGGCGACCCTGTCGCCGACGTGGAACCTCCGGTCGGTGACGAACGCGACCCCGGACGCAGACAGGTCGGCCAGCCGCACGTCGAGCTCCTCGTCCTGCGCGAGCGCCCGCGCGCCCAGCACGTGCACAACGGCCATCTCGTCCAGCGTCGCGCGCGCGCTGACACGCTCGCTGCGACGGCGCTGCACGTCCAGCACGCGCAGGTGCACGCGCGCCATCCAGTCCGCCTGCTCCAGGACGTCCACCACCCTCAGCGAAATGTCGTACCCGCCACCGGTCGCGTCGGTGGTTCGCACGAGCAGGTCGAGCCGGTCGCGGACGCGCAGCCGAGGCGCCTCCGCCACGATGTGGCCGCCCTGCCGTGAGAGCACGCGTAACGCGACGACGCCGCCGTCGCTCGAGAACGCCTCGACCGAGGGCGCCGGCAGCCGGGACAGGATGCCGACGGCCAGCTGGGTGACGGATCTGTCGTTCACGCGGGCATCACTGCGCCCGTAATCGACAGCGGCCGGCACGGGTTCAGCCGCGGCGGCGCCACGGTGGTGGCCGTCAGTCGTGCAGGTCGAAGACCTCGATGCGGTCGTTGTACTCGTCGGCCACGTACAGCTCGCCCGCCGCGATCTCCAGGTGCGTGGGGTGGTTGAACGTCCCGTGCGCCTTGCCCGTGGCACCGCCGGTTGCGCCCAGCGCCTGGAGCTTCGTCCCGTCGGCCGAGTACTCGACGAGGCGGTTCGACGCCGTGTCGGCCACCCAGATCGTGCCCGTTCCCGAGACGGCGATCCCCTGCGGGTTGTGCAGGCTGCCGAAGCTGCCGACCTGCTCGCCGGTGGTGCCGTCCAGCTCGACGATCCGGTTGCCCTGGGTATCCGCGACGTACACGATGCCGTTGGCGACCGTGACGTCGCGCGGCGCGTGGAGGTCCGAGGCGATCCACGAGACGCGCAGCCCCGAGGCGTCCAGCCGGATCACCCGGTTGTTGAACGTGTCCGCGACCACGACGTCCTGCCCGATCGACGCGATGCCGTACGGCCAGTGGAGCGACGCGTCGTCGCTCCCGAGGTGCCCGTACACGCGCCCCGTCGGCGTGCCGTTGCGGGTGAACTGCGTGATCCGGTTGTTCTTGGTGTCCGCCACCCACACCGTGCCGGTCACCTGGTTGATGGTGACGTCGCGCGGCCAGTTGAATCCGGTGAGATCGGCCTTCTCCCAGCCACGGTCCCCCCATGCCAGCTCGAAGTTGCCGTTGGAGCTGGTGAACCGCTCGATCCGCTGGTTCACCGTGTCGGCCACGAACGTGGCGCTGTCGACGGCCAGGCCGGACGGCTCGTTGAAGCCGCCGGTCTGGGGATGGTCGGTTCCCCAGCGGCGCACCTCGCCGGTGGTCTGGCTGAAGCGGCTGACGTGGTTGCCCCACAGGTCTGCTCCGTACACGTTCGGCATCGTCCCGCTGCCCACCGCGACCCGACGCAGCTGCGTGAACTGCCCGGGCCCGTCGCCGGGGGATCCCCACTTGGCGAGATAGGCGCCCGTGCCCGTGAACTTCTGGATCCGCTCGTTGTTCGAGTCTGCGACGTACACGTTGTCGGCCGCGTCAACGGCGACGCCATAGGGACGGCCGAACTGGCCGTTCCCGCTGCCCTTGATGCCCCAGGTCCGCTTCCAGGCGCCCTTCGGCCCGAGCTTGACCATACGGTCGTTGGCGTAGTCGGCAACGAAGATGTAGCCGCGCGTGTTCGTGTCCGCGTCACGGGGAGCGCTCAGCTGGTCGATGCCCTTGCCAAGGGGCTTCACGATGTCGCGGACGAGCTCACCCGCGGGCGTCCACTCGTCGATTGCGTTGCGGTCGTCTTCGACCGTGAGCACGACCGACCCGCCGTGGCCGTCGGGCCCGGCTCCGATCCCGATCAGCGAGCCGAAGCGGTGCGGCCAGACGTCGAGCGGCGCGCCGGTCTTCGCGCTCAGCACCTGCACGCGGTTGTATCCCGTGTCGGCGACGTACAGCTTGCCGCTCAGGTAGACGATGTCCCGGGGGTTGTCGAACCGGCCGGGCTGCTTCGGCCCGCGCTCACCGACCCGCCACTTGAGGGTGCCGTCGCTCCCGTACGCGGCCACCTGGTCATTCCCCGTGTCGGCGATGTACACCGTGCCCTTGTGGGCGTCGACACCGGACGGATACATCTCGGCGTGCGCCGGGCCGCCGATCGTCCGGGCGTAGGTGGGCGCCGGCGGTGCGGCCGCGTGCGCCGGCGATGGCGCGGACGCCAGGGCGGCCAGCGTCGCGGCGAGCAGTGGCCCGGCGCAGCGGTGCCAGATGGTCTTTCGCATGGTTCTGCCTCCCTCTCCGTCCCGGGGCCGTGCCTGCCCCTTCGACCCCCGACGACTGTACGTGCGTCCGGCGCAAAACGCCACCGCCGCGCAGCTACAGGCCGCTCAGCGCGAACACCTCGACCCGGTCGTTCCATTCGTCCGCGACGTAGAGCGCGCCCGAGAAGATCTCGAGGTGCGTCGGGTGGAAGAACTGCCCGTGCGCGGGCCCCTGGCTGCCGAACGTGCCAAGCACGACCCCCGCCGCCGAGATCTCGGCCAGGCGGTTCTGTCCCGTCTCGGCCACCCACATCGTCCCCGCCGGCGTCACCGCGATCCCCTCCGGATCGGGGATGCCGGAGATCGTGCGCAGGATGCCGCCGGTGGCAGCGCTCAGCTCCAGCACCCGGTTGTTCATGCTGTCGGCGACGTAGACGGTCGTGCCCTGTACCGCGACGTCGCGCGGGAAGCTGACCGCGGTCTGGCTCCACGTCGGCGCCAGCGACGTCGTGTCCCAGCGCTCGATCCGGTTGTTCCACGTGTCTGCGACGATGACGTCCTTGCCTGTGGAGGCAACGGCGTACGGCCAGTGCAGCTGGCCGACCTCGCTGCCCAGCACGCCGAACGTCTTGCCGGTCGCCGTGCCGTTGCGGGTGAACTGGGTGACGCGGTTGTTCTTCGTATCGGCGACCCAGACGGTGTTCGACTGCCCGTTGATGGCGATGTCGCGCGGCCAGTTGAACCCGGACAGGTCCTTTGCGCCCCAGCCGCGGTCGCCCCAGGTTATGTTGAACGCCCCCGTGGCGGTCGTGAACCGCTGCATGCGCTGGTTCACCGAGTCGGCGACGAACGTGTTCGAGTCGACCGCGATCCCGGACGGCTCGTTGAACCCGCCGGCCGGCGGGTGCGTGCCGCCGAAGCGCTTGTCGAAGGCACCGCCCTGCTGGAAGCGGTCGATGTGGTTGTCCCACAGGTCGGCGCCGTAGACGAACGGCGACGCCCCGGCGCCGACCGCAACGCGCCGCAGCTGCTGGAACTGCCCGAGGCCCGTGCCGAGCGACCCGTAGCGGCCGAGGTAGCCGCCCGTGGCGGTGAACTTCTGGATCCGCTCGTTGTCGGAGTCGGCAACGTAGACTCGGCCGGAGCTGTCGACCGTCACGCCGTAGGGCCGCTTGAACTGGCCGTTCAGCGTGCCGTGGACTCCCCAGCTGGTGATCCAGTTCCCGGTCGGAGTGAACTTCGCCACGCGGTCGTTCGCGTAGTCGGCGACGTAGATGTTCCCGGCCGCGTCCGTGTCGGCATCCCGAGGCGCGTTCAGCTGCCCGGGCCCGCTGCCGACCGGTGGCTGGATCTTGCGGATCTGCACGCCTGCGGGGGTGTACTCGGTCACCGCGTTGGCGACGTCGTCGCTGGTCAGGATCACCGGATTGCCGCCGCCGTCCGTCCCCGCGCTGATCCCGATCGCAGAGCTGAAACGCACCGGCCACGAGGTGACATAGGAGCCGTTGCCGGCGTTCAGCACCTGGACGCGGTTGTACCCGAGGTCGGCGACGTACAGCTTGCCTGCGAGGTAGGCGATGTCGCGGGGGTTGCTGAACCGTCCCGGCGCCTTCGTGCCACGCGTGCCGACGCGCCACATCTGCGTGCCGTCCGGCCGGTACGCCGCCACCTGGTCGTTGCCGGTATCGGCAACATACACGTTCCCCGAGCCGTCCACGTCAAGCCCCGAGGGATACATCGACGCATGCCCCGGGTGGCCGATCGTCCGTAGGTACGTGACACCAAGGCCGCTGGCGCCCGCCTGCGACGACGCAGAGCCGACGAGCAGCGCTGCGATCACCGCGGTACGACCGATCCTGCCCACATGAGCCTCCAGGGAGCCAGAGCCACCCCCGGGACCATGCCCGCCCCGGGCCGCAGAGACTTTACGGGTTGATCACACTTCTGTCCACCGGGCTTAACGATTGGTGATCGCGGTCACCGGTCGTGCAGGCCTACGCCGGCGGCGACCCGGCGACCTCGCCGGCAACCGGATCGCTGTGCCGGCTGCCGACGTTCAGCGGGTGGTGACAGGCCGCCAGGTGCTCCAGGCGGCCGCTCGATCCGTGCGGCACGAGCGGCGGCTCGTCGGTGCGGCAGATCTCGGTGGCATAGCGGCAGCGAGGGTGGAAGCGGCATCCCGAGGGTGGATCGACGGGACTCGGGACATCGCCCTGCAGCACGATCCGCTCGCGGCGCTCGGCGAGGTCGGGATCCGGGATGGGGATGGCCGAGAGCAGGGCCTCGGTGTACGGGTGGATCGGTCGGCGGTAGAGCTCCTCGGCGGGCGCAATCTCCACGATCTTGCCGAGGTACATGACGGCGATCCGGTCGGAGACATGGCGGACGACGGAGAGGTCGTGGGCGATGAACAGGTACGTCAGCTTGAACTCGTCCTGCAGGTCGTCGAGCAGGTTCACCACCTGGGCCTGGATCGAGACGTCAAGCGCCGAGACCGGCTCGTCGGCGACGATCAGCCGCGGGTTCAGGGCGAGCGCCCGTGCCACGCCGATGCGCTGGCGCTGGCCTCCGGAGAACTCGTGCGGGAAGCGGTTGATGTGCTCGGGGTTGAGGCCCACCACCTCGAGCAGCTCCTGGACGCGGCGCCGGATCGCGGCCTTGTCGCCCATGCGGTGGATCCGCAGCGGGTCGCCGATCACCTGCCCGATGCGCTTCCGCGGGTTGAGCGACGCGTAGGGATCCTGGAACACCATCTGCATCTGCCGCCGCACCGGCCGAAGCTGTGAGCGGCTGAGATGGGAGATGTCCCTGCCCTCGAACTCGATGACGCCCTCCGTCAGCTCGTGCAGCCGCAGGACGCAGCGTCCGAGCGTCGACTTGCCGCAGCCCGACTCGCCGACCAGGCCCATTGTCTCGCCCGCCTGCACGTCGAAGCTGACGCCGTCGACGGCGTGCACGGCTGCGACCTGCCGCTGCAGGACGATCCCCTGCTTGATCGGGAAGTGCTTCCGCACGTCGCGGATGCGGAGCAGGGGCTCGGCGGCGGTGCTCATGCCGGCTCCGACAGGGCGGGGGCGATTGCCGCGCCGCGCCGCTCTCGCTTGTCGTCGACCGCGAGCCAGCACCGGTCGAGGTGTCCCTCGCCGGCCCGCGGCTCGAGCGGCGGATGCTCGTCACAGGCCGCGAATCGCTGACCGCATCGGGGAGCGAAGCGGCAGCCGGGAGGGGGGTCGACCATCGACGGAGGCTGCCCCGTGATGGCGATCAGACGCCGCGGCTTGGGCCGGTCGAGCCGGGGGATCGAGCCGAGCAGGCCCCAGGTGTAGGGATGCTGGGGATCGGAGAACACCTCTCGCTTTGTCCCGCGCTCGACCACCTCGCCTGCGTACATGACGTTGATCGTGTCGGCGATGTCGGCGACGACGCCCATGTCGTGGGTGATCAGCACCACCGCCGAGCCGAAGTCGGCCTTGAGGCGCTTCAGCAGCTCGAGTATCTGCGCCTGGATGGTCACGTCGAGCGCGGTGGTCGGCTCGTCGGCGATCAGCAGGTCGGGGTTGCACGACAGCGCCATCGCGATCATCACGCGCTGCCGCATGCCGCCGGAGAACTGGTGGGGGTAGTCGTCGATGCGAAGCTGCGGCTGGGGGATCCCGACGGCCGCGAGCAGGTCGATCGCCCGCCGGCGGGCGTCCGCGCGGTCGAGCGGCTCGTGTGCCCGCAACTGCTCCTCGATCTGCCAGCCGATCCGGTAGACAGGGTTGAGCGAGGTCATCGGGTCCTGGAAGATCATCGCGATCTCGGCGCCCCGCACCCGTCGCATCTCGTCCTGCGAGAGCGCCATCAGGTCGCGTCCCTTGTAGAGCACCTGCCCCTCGAACGTGGCGTTCGGGTCGTTGATCAGCCGCATCACGGTCATCATGCTGACGCTCTTGCCCGAGCCGGACTCGCCCACGATGCCGAGCACCTCGCCGGGCATCACCGTGAATGACACGCCGTCGACGGCGCGCACGACGCCGTCCTCGGTGCGGAACGAGACGTGCAGGTCGCGGACGTCGAGCAGGGGCTCCGTCATGCCGGCCGCACCCTCGGGTCGAGCCAGGCGTAGCCGATGTCGACCAGCGTGTTTGCGAGCACGATGAAGAACGCGCCGTAGACGACGCTGGCCATGATCACGGGCAGGTCGAGGTTGTTCAGCGACTGGTAGGTCAGCAGGCCCACGCCTGGCAGGCCGAACACGACCTCGGTGAGCAGGGCGCCGCCGCCGACGAGCGCGCCGAAGTCGAGGCCGAACAGGCTGACGAACGTGATCATCGAGGTGCGCAGCGAGTGGCGCAGCAGGACGCGCCGCTCGCTGATGCCCTTCGCGCGCGCCGTCCGCACGTAGTCCTCGTTCTCGGTCTCGAGGATGTTGGCGCGCAGCACCCTGGCGTAGAAGCCGATGTAGAGCACCGACAGCGTCAGCCACGGGATGATCAGCTGCTTGAACCACATGAACGGGTCCTGCGTCAGCGGCGTGTAGCCGAGCGGCGGCACCCAGCTGAACAGGAACATGTGGTGCAGCCGGTTCTGCGTGATCAGGTTCATCACCTCGCCGAGCCAGAACACCGGCATCGAGATGCCGATCAGCGCGATGATCATCAGCAGCGGGTCGAAGACGGTGCCCTTCAGCACCGCGGCCGCGAGCCCCATCGCGATCGACACGACCACCCAGATCACCGCGGCCCCGAACACGAGCGAGAGCGTCACCGGCGTGGCCGACACGATCTCGGGGACGACCTTGGCGCCCTGGTTCGAGTACGACGACAGGTCGCGTGTGACGAACAGCTTCTTCATCAGGATCAGGTAGCGGATCGGCAGCGGCCGGTCGAGCGCGTACTGGTGCCGGATCAGGGCGATCGTCTCCGGGTTCGGGTTGCGGCCCGCGAGCCGGCGCGCCGGGTCGACGCCCGGCGTCAGGAAGAAGATGGCGAACACGAGCACCGTGATCGCGAACAGCACCGCCGCCGTGCCGATCAGCCGCCTGGCGATGAAGGGGATCATCTACTCGCCGATCCGCAGCTTCGCGCGGGGGTCGAGCGCGTCGCGGACGCCGTCGCCGAGCACGTTCAGGGCGAGCACCGTGAGCACGATCATGATGCCCGGCGCGATCGCGACGAGCGGCCGCGTGTACAGCAGCTGCTGGCCGTCGTCGATGACCGTCCCCCAGCTGGCGTTGGGCGGCTGCACCCCGATCGAGAGATACGACAGCGCGGACTCGGTGAGGATCGTCGTGGCGATCATCAACGGCAGCAGCACGATCACCGACGCGATCACGTTGGGCAGGATCTCGCTGAACATGAGCCGCAGGTCGGAGGCGCCGACCGCCGTGGCCGCCTCGATGAACTCCTTTTCGCGCACCGAGAGCACGGCGCCCCGGATCGGGCGGGCGACGTACGGCACGTAGATGAGCGCGATGATCAGCGTCGGCAGCCAGAGGCTGTCGGCCTGAATGTGGATCGGCCCGATCGAGAGCCCGTTCGGTGCCGTCAGGAGCACCGTCGAGATCGAGATCGCGAGCAGGTAGACCGGGAACGCCCAGATCACGTCCATCATGCGCGAGAGGATGCCGTCCGTGATGCCTCCGAAGAATCCGGCGATCAGCCCCACGATGGTCGCGATGAAGCAGGCGATCACCGCGGATCCGATACCGATCAGCAGCGAGCTGCGACCGCCGTAGAGCACGCGCGCCATGACGTCGCGCCCCTGGTTGTCGGCGCCGAGGAAGTAGTTGCGCTGCCAGGTCGGCCCGATCGGTGTCTCACCCAGCTTCAGCACGCCCCCACCCTGCTCCATGACCGGCTTGCGCTGGCCGTCGATGAGGGTGGTCCCGTTCAGGTTGCTCTCGAACGGGTCGGTGTGGGCGATGTCGTGCGCATAGATCGGCGCTCCGAACGAGATCACCACGATCAGCACGAACAGCGCCAGCGAGGCGATCGCCAGCCGGTTTCGGACCAGCCGCCGGCCTGCAAGCGCCCAGGGGCTGCGGCCCGCGACATCGGGCCGCAGATCCCCGGACGGCTGCAGACTCTCCGCGGCGACCTGGGAGACGCTCAACTGCTGAGCCCCGCTCCCGCTCCTACTTCACCGACAGCTGGGAGATCAGCATGTACCACTGCGGGCTCCACCCGTAGTTGCTCACCCGCTTCGAGAGGAAGTCGATCAGCTTGGGATTGAAGAGCTGCACCATCGGCGCGGCATCGGTGACCTCCTGGTCGACCTTCGCCCAGGCCTGATTCGCCCCGGCGGGATCGGTCTCGCCCTGCGTCAGTGCCGCGTCCATCTGGGCCTGGATCGACTTGTCGCAGAATCCCGCGATGTTCGGGCTGGCGTCGCTGTGCGGATGGAACTCGCTGCAGCCGTACAGCACGTTCAGGAAGTCGGACGCGGCCGGATAGTCCTGGTACCACTGGGAGTAGCCGACCTGGACGTTGTTGTCCGAGTTCTGGATGTAGCCGTACTGGATGCCGCCGGACAGGAGCTTGGCGCTGGCGTCGTAGCCGATCTTGTTCAGGTCCGAGACCATCTGCTCGGTGATCGCCTTGCCGACCTCGTCGGTCGTGCCGACCACCGAGATCTTCGCGCCCGCCGTTCCCGACTCCGTGACCAGCTGCTTCGCCTTGGTCAGGTCGGGCCCGTGCCACTTGCCGTCGCCCGCGTTCACGGTGTAGGGGCAGTAGGGCTGGTAGCCGGGGAAGTTCGGCGGCAGCACCTGGCACGTCGGTGCGGCCAGGGACGGGCCGCCGAAGATCTTCACGTACGCGTTGCGGTCGGCCGCGTAGTTGATCGCCTGCCGCGCCTTGACGTTGTTGAAGGGCGCGATGTTGACGTTGAGCGCGAAGTAGTACTCGGCCGTCAGCGGGTTGACGTGCACCTGGTCGCCGTACTGCGTGCTCAGCTCGTTGAGCCGGTCCGAGGGCGGCGGGTCGAACAGCCAGTCGGCCTGCCCGTTCTCGACCTGGGTCACCTCGGCCTCGACGCTGAGGCCGAACTTGTAGTCGATCTCGTCCGGATAGCCCTTCGGCTGCACGTCCGGATTCCACTCCTTGAAGTACGGGTTCCGGACCATGACCGCCTCGTGCTGGGGGTCGTACGACTTCCACATGTAGGCGCCGGTTCCGGGAGGCGGGTTGTTGCCGAGATCCTTGAGCGCCGTGTTGCCCGGCACGGCGAAGGCGAAGGGCAGCGTCAGCTTGTCGAGGAACTCCGGGTCGGGGGCGGTCAGGTTGAACGTCACCGTGCCCGCCCCGTCGTCGGCGACGATGCCCTTGCTGAGGTCGCACGACGCCGGCTTCTTGAGACAGGCCTCCGCCCCCACGATTCCCTCGTAGAACCCGTTGGCCGGACCGGGGATCGTGAACTGGCGCTTCATCACGGTCAGGAAGTCGCTGGCCTTGAGCGGCGTGCCGTCGGAGTACTTGATCCCCGGCCGCAGTGTGAAGCTGTAGGTCTTGCCGCCGTTGGTCGGCTTGGGGATCTCCGTGGCCAGATCGGGCAGGAGCTCAGTGCCGGCCGAGCCGTTCGCGGAGCGGTACTGGACGAGGCCGTCGTGCGTCAGGCGCAGCAGCTGCCACTCCTGGAGCGTGTAGTTCTTGCCGGGGTCGGCGGTGCCCCAGTTGCTGTTCGCGAGGAGGGTGAGCGTCCCGCCGTACTGGCCGCCTCCCGTGGATCCGCCGCCACCTGACGACCCGCTGCTGCTGCTGGACGACCCGCCGCCGCACGCGACAGCGATCAGTGCGAGGAGGGGTAGGGCGAGGGTGGCGAGCCTGCTGCGTTGCATGTGCGAGATCCTTTCGCGGGGCTGACGATGGTAACGAACCCGATCTGCACGTGCTTTGACGACCGTGCGGGCGATTCGATAGCCGCGCATTGACAGCCGCTCGCGCCGGCCGATACGTTCGCGTTCCTGTACTCGAGCTGAAGGAGGGTCAGCGTGTCGAGCAGATCCGTTGCAGCCCGGGCTGTCGCACTGGCAGCCGTCACCACGGCGCTATCGCTTGGCGGAGCGAGCGCCGGCGTGCGGGCGGCCACGACGGGGTGGCAGGGCGAGTCGGTCGTCTCGGTCCCGTCCACGGGCGACGGCTGGGAGCCCTCGGTCGCAGCCGACCCGACGGCGCCGTACGTCTACGCCGCATGGATGCAGTACAGCTCGAACGGCGTGTCGATCTACGTGCGCTCGTCGGCCGACAACGGCGCCACGTGGAGCGCCGCCAAGCCGCTCTGCGCGTCCTGCGGTAAGGGTGAGTACGACGTCACCCTCGCCTCGTCGACCAGCGGCGCGGTCTACGCGACCTTCATGCAGGGCAACCACATCCAGTTCACGCGGTCGGTCGACCACGGTGCGACATGGTCGTCCCCGATCCAGATCTCGGCCGGGTCGTGGGCCGACAAGCCGTGGATGACCACGAGCGCGAACGGCCGCGACGTCTACGTGATGTGGGCGTCCCACGGCAACACCGTCGCGGTGTCGTCGCATGATTCGGGCGCGTCGTGGACGGCGCCGGGGCAGATCACAGCGGAGCAGGGCATCTACTACTACCCGAACGGCGGCACGGTGCTGCCGAACGGCACGGTGGTGATGACGGCGTCGGAGTACCCGGAGAAGGGCAACAACACCAAGCAGACGGGCCCGATTCCGATCGTCGTGTTCCGCTCCACCAACGGCGGCGCGACCTGGCAGCGGACGGTCGTCGACACCGTGAACACGGGCGCGACCTTCGCCACGTCATCGGTCACGACCGTCGCATCGGACGCCGCCGGGAACCTCGTGCTGCTCTACAGCGGCTCGAGGAGCGTCGGCGCCAACGGCAAGGTGTACGTGCGGCGTTCCACCGACAGCGGCGCCACCTGGACGGCCGCCGTCGAGATGACCGGCTCGGCGGGCGGGGCGGACGCGACGTCCGTTGCCGCAGCGGGCAAGGCGTCCGGCCAGTTCGTCATCACGTGGATGGACAACCGCGGCGGCGGGTGGAACGTCTGGGAGCGGCAGTCGTCGAACGGCGGCGCCGGCTGGACGGCGGACGCCAAGGTGTCCGACGCGAGCTCCGGGGCCGCGTACAAGACGGCGGCCGGGTTCGGGCTGCCGTACGGCGACTACGACGCCGTTGCCATCAACTCGGCGGGCAAGGCCGTCTCCGTGGCGGGAGAGGGCGACGCTGCCCAGCTGCACGGCGACATCTGGGTGAACCGCCAGACGTGACGCCATGATCGAGTCCCGGGCGCTGCGGCGTCCGGGACTCGGTCGCTACCCGCGGGCCGCGCCCGCGATCACCGCGGCGGCGCCCTCGACCCCGAGCTGGTCGGTGTTCACGACCAGGTCGTAGTGCGTCGGCAGCTCCTGCTTCACGTCGTGGAACCGGCGAAGGTAGTCGGCTCGCGCCTTCTCGCCCTCGCGGATCGCATCCCGGGCGGCGTCATCGCCCGTCTCGCCCGCGAGCCGGGACCGGCGGGTCTCGGTGCTGCCCGTGACGAGCACACGCAGGACGTCGGGGCGGCCGGCCAGCACGTGCGAGGCGGCGTGCGCGACGATCACCGCATCGCCCGCGTCCGCCGTCTCGTTCACGACCTCCTGGATCACCGCGATCATCGCGTCGCTCGATCCGGCCCACGCGCGGGGATCGTCGGTCGCCGCATACGCGTACGCCTCGGGGGCGCCGGACTGAGCGACGGCGTCGAGCAGGCGGCTTGCCAGCGTGCGGCGCTGCTCCACGCTCGAGACGTCCTCCACGTCGACGCCGGCCCGGGTGGCAGCCGAGCGGACGATGTCCTCGTCGACGTAGCGGTAGGCGAGCGCATCGGCGACCGATCGGCCGACCTGCTCGCCGCCGGCCCCGACGTCGCGCGAGATGCAGACGGTGCGGAAGGGCATGCGAAGACCCTACCGCAGGCGCGCGGCTCGCGAATCCTGAGGCTTCACGGCTGGATGTCCCGGAGGCCTGAGCGCCGCTGCTCCTCGCGGGAGATGTCCTCGAGCCGCCGCCCGGCGTCACGCGACGCACGCTCGGCATGCTCGCGGGCGGAATCGAGCTCCGCGTCCGTCAGCCACTCGAGGCTCCGCTGCTCCCGCGAGCGCTGCCCCTCGACGAGCGCCGTCATCGCGCCGTCGACCGAGGTGAACACGGGTAGCCGGCTCCGGATGCCGACCGCGTCCAGCACGCGCGATGCCGTGGTGGTGTCATCGCCGCTGACGATGGCCAGCGCCTCGCGCTCGCTCAGCTGCACGTCGTTCGACCAGCGAACGAGCGCGTGGATCACCGAAGAATCCAGGAAGGCGACGGCGGAGATGTCGAGCAGGCAACTCGTGGTCTCGTCTGACAACGAGGCACGAAGCGCCTGGTTGAGCCGTTCGACGTTCGAGAGGTCGTACTCCCCCGTTGCTCGGATGACGTCGACGGAGCCGTCGCGGGTCACCGTTATCTCGTCCACCGCGGTGATGATAGTTCAGCCTCCAGAGCAGCTATCCTCTCGCGCTGTGACCCCGATCGTGCGGCAACGCCTGCCGGCCACGGTGCACTCGGTGCCGGAGGCGAGGCACACCGCGCTCGCCGCGCTCCGCGACGCCGGCTACGCCGACCAGGACTTGCTCGACGATGTCGCGCTGGGGCTCTCCGAGGCGGTTGGGAATGTGGCCCGCCACGCCTACCCGGGGGGCGCCGGCCACGTCGAGGTCGAGGTGAGGGCCGCCGGTGCCGGTGTGATCGTCGTCGTGGCAGACAACGGATCCGGGATGGATGCGCCGAGCGAGTCGCCCGGGCTCGGGCTGGGACTGCAGCTGATCCGATCGAAGACGCGGCGGTGGAACGTCGAGTCCGACTGCAACGGCACGCGGTTGACCATGCAGTTCGGCGGCTGAGCGCGGCCCTGCCGTACACTCTTCGGCCATGGCGGCCGGCCCGGAGCAGCACGTGCACGACGCGGTCGTCGTCGGCGGCGGCATCGCCGGTCTCGCGGCCGCGTGGGACCTTCGAAACCGGGACATCCTCCTGCTCGAGTCGAGCAACCGGCTGGGCGGCCGCATCCGCTCGGAGGGGCGCGGCGACTACTGGCTGAACCTCGGCGCGCACGTCTTCGGCGGACCGGGCTCGGCGACCGGCCGCCTGGTGGCGGACGTGGGCGTCGAAGCGGTGCCGGTGCCCGGCACGCTCGCCGCGATCGAGCTGAACGGCCGCATCGTGTCGGGCGGCCGGCCGGAGCTGTATCCGCTTCGCCTGCCGCTGAGCCGTGCGGAGCGCGTCGCGCTCGCGCGTCAGGGCGCACGGCTCCGCCTCGCAGTGCGCCGGTACGAGCGTGCCTCGGAGCCCCGGCCGGGCGAGTCCGCCGCCGAGACCCGCCGCCGGACGCTCGGGTTCGAGAACGACCGGACGTTCGCGGACTGGCTGGGACCGATGCCGGGAGACGCCGACGCGCTCTTCCGTGCGACCGTCACCCGCTCGACGGCCGAGCCCGAGGAGATCTCGGCCGGTCAGGGCATCGGCTACTTCGCGCTCGTCTGGTCGAAGGGCGGCGGCCTGTCCCGCAACATCGTCGGCGGCGCCGGCCGCCTGACCGACGGCATCGCCGCGGAGCTCGGCGACAAGGTGCTCACGTCGGCCGAGGTGACGTCGGTCGAGCCGCGCGACGACGCGGTCGAGGTGACGTATCGCGTCGACGGGCGGGAGCAGATGCTCACCGCCCGGCACGTCGTGATGGCGACGAAGGCGTTCGACACCGCGCGTCTCGTATCCGACCTGCCGGCAGATACACGCGCGGCGCTCGAGGCGATCCCGTACGGCCCGGACGTCGTCATGGCCGTCCTCACCGGCGAGACCGGCCCGATGCCCTGGGACGGCACCTATGCGCTCGCGACGCCGAAGCGGTCGTTCACGATGCTGTTCAACATCGCGAACGTCGTTCACTCCAGGCCCGGCCACGTGCGCCGGGGAGGCACCTTCATGATGTACCGCTCGGCACATGCCGCGCTCGAGCTGTTCGAGCTGCCGGACGACCAGATCGAGCGGCGATTCCTGGACGACCTCGCGGAGATCTATCCCGAGACGCGCGGCCTGGTGCGCGAGACGATGCTGCTGAAGCTCCCCCGCATGCTGCCCTATCCCGCGCCCGGCCGCGCGAGGCTCCAGCCCGCGCTCGACCGCCCGCTGGGCCGCATCCACCTGGCCGGCGACTACCTCGGCGGGGTCTACACCGACACGTCCATCGCCACCGGCCAGGAGGCGGCGCTCGCCGTTCGCCGCGCCACGGCGCCGGGCAATCGCATGCCGCCGGCATAGCTGGAACGTCCCCGGACGTATCCGGCGACGTCGGCCGCCGCACGCTGGTGGCGGCCGGCGCGGGCACGCCTCCTAGCATTCCCTCTATGAGCCCTCACGCCCACAAGTTCCGCGACGACATCCGCAACATCGCGATCATCGCCCACGTCGATCATGGAAAGACGACGCTGGTCGACGCGCTGTTGCAGCAGTCGGGCACCTTCGCCGCCCACGCCGAAGTGGTCGACCGGGTCATGGATGCCGGCCTCGAGCGCGAGCGCGGCATCACGATCCTGGCCAAGAACGCCGCCTGCCGCTACCACGGCACGAAGATCAACATCATCGACACCCCCGGGCATGCCGACTTCGGCGGTGAGGTGGAGCGGGGCCTGACGATGGTCGACGGCGTGCTGCTCCTGGTCGACGCGTCCGAGGGCCCGCTGCCGCAGACGCGGTTCGTGCTTCGCAAGGCGCTCGCGGCTCGGCTGCCGGTGATCCTGGTCGTGAACAAGGTCGACCGTCCCGACGCGCGCGTCGGCGAGGTGGTCGAGGAGGTCTACCAGCTGTTCTTCGACCTGGACGCCGACGAGGCGCAGATCGACTTTCCGATCGTCTACACGATCGCCAGGGAGGGCCTCGCCTCCATGGCCGAGGGCGTGCGCGGCGAGGATCTCAAGCCGCTGTTCGAGCTGATCCTCGAGCGCGTCCCGCCGCCGCGATACCACGAGGGCCGCCCCTTCCAGGCGCGGGTGGCGAACCTCGACTCGTCTCCGTACCTCGGGCGTCTCGCGCTGTGCCGGGTGCACGAGGGAGAGATCTCCAAGGGCGACCAGGTCGCCTGGTGCAAGGCCGACGGCACGATCACGCGTACGAAGCTGACCGAGCTGTACGTCGCGGAAGGCCTGGAACGGGTCGCGGCGGCTCGGGTCGGTCCCGGCGACGTGATAGCGATCGCCGGCATCGAGGAGATCATGATCGGTGAGACGATCGCCGACGCCGAGGATCCCCACGCCCTTCCGGTGATCAAGGTTGACGAGCCGTCGCTGGCGATGACGCTGGCGACGAACTCCTCGCCGCTTGCCGGTCGCAGCGGCTCGAAGATGACAGCGCGGATGATCAAGGACAGGCTGGACCGGGAGCTGGTCGGAAACGTCTCGCTGCGCGTGTTCGACACCGAACGCCCGGACGTCTGGGAGGTGCAGGGCCGTGGAGAGCTGCAGCTGGCCGTGCTGATCGAGCTGATGCGCCGCGAGGGCTTCGAGTTGACGGTCGGAAAGCCGCAGGTGGTCACCCGCGAGGTCGACGGCAAGACCTGCGAGCCGGTCGAGCGGGTCACCATCGACGTGCCCGAGGAGTACTCGGGGACGGTCATCCAGGCCCTGGCGGTGCGTAAGGGCAGGATGGAGCAGATGACGAACCACGGCAGCGGCTGGGTGAGGCTCGATTACCTGATCCCTGCCCGCGGGCTGCTGGGGTTCCGTACGGAGTTCCTGACGGAGACGCGGGGCACCGGGATCCTCCATCACGTGTTCGAGCGATACGAGCCCTGGCACGGCGAGATTCGCGGCCGCCCGAACGGCTCGCTGATTGCGGATCGCCTCGGCCCCTCGTCCAGCTACGCGATGGCAAACCTTCAGGAACGCGGCGTGCTGTTCGTCTCGCCCGGCGAGGAGTGCTACGAGGGCATGCTGGTCGGCGAGAACGCGCGCGCGGAGGACCTGGACGTGAACATCGCCAAGGCGAAGCAGATGACCAACGTTCGCTCGAATGCGGACGTCCTCGTCCGGCTGGCCCCGCCGCGGCTGCTCTCCCTGGATCAGGCGCTCGAGTACATCGAAGATGACGAGTGCGTCGAGGTCACGCCCGACGTCATCCGCCTGCGCAAGGTGGAACTGTCCGCCTCTCGTCGTCAAAGCTCACGCTCGAAGAGCAAGCGCAGCTAGGCGGGAACGGGCGCTGCGCCTCGGGCAGTCCCGCATGGCCCAAGGCGACCGGCAGCTATCCTCAAAGGCGACGAGGGGGGAGCCATGCGAGTACGGGTACACAACTTTGCGGTGTCGCTGGACGGGTTCGGGACTGGCGACGGGCAGTCGCTCGAGGCGCCGTTCGGCCACGGCGTGCAGCTGATGGACTGGTTCAAGGACACGCGGTCGTTCCACGCCATGATCGGCGATCCGGAGGGTGGGTCGACCGGCGTCGACGACGAGTTTGCACGCGCGTGGGGGCCAGGCATCGGCGCGGAGATCATGGGCCGCAACAAGTTCGGCCCGCAGCGGGGTCCCTGGGAAGACGACAGCTGGACGGGCTGGTGGGGCGACGATCCGCCGTTCCACACGCCGTGCTTCGTGCTGACCCACCACCCGCGACCGTCGATCGAGCTGACGGGGACGACCTTTCACTTCATCGACGCGTCCCCCGAGGAGGCGCTCGCCGAAGCGCGCTCGGCGGCGAACGGCCTGGACGTGCGCATCGGTGGCGGTCCCACGACGGTGCGCGAGTTTCTCGGCGCCGACCTGATCGACCATCTGCACGTCGTCGTCGCGCCGATGGTGCTCGGCCGCGGCGTACGCCTGTGGGACGGACTCGAGGCCGTCGAAGAGAAGTTCGGCAGCGTCACGGCGACCGCGTCGCCGACGGGCGTAACGCACCTCGTGTTCGAACGCGGCGCCTGACAGCGAGGACGGCAGCGGCCGCGGCCGTGTGCGGCGGGCGCGCGGTCGTGCATGCGCGTGGAGCTTGTGCCAGAATCGTCCCCGTTGTGGTGGACCGTGACTACGACTACGACTACGACTTGGGGTCTCACTCCTTCCCGGTCACGACCGGCTCGGCCGCGGCGCAGATCTGGTTCGACCGCGGGTTGCTCTGGTGCTACGGCTTCAACCATGAGGAGGCCCTGCGGTGCTTCGAGCGAGCAGCCGCCGCCGACCCGACGTGTGCGATGGCGTACTGGGGCCAGGCCTATGCGATCGGGCCGAACTACAACAAGGACTGGGACGCGTTCGAGCCGCAGGAGTTGATCGACTCGGTCGGGAGCGCCCATGTGGCCGTGGCGCGGGCGGGCGAGCTGGCGGAAGCGTGCTCGGCGATGGAGCGGTCGCTGATACGGGCGCTCGCGGCCCGCTTCCCCCAGGGCACCCCTCCGGAGGAGTGCGCGCCGTGGAGCGACGCCTACGCCGCCGCCATGCGCGAGGTGTACGGCAGGCATGGCGATCACGCGGACGTCGCCGCGCTGTTCGCCGAGGCGCTGATCGGCCGAACGCCGTGGCAGCTCTGGAACCTCGACACCGGCGAGCCCGCCGAGGGCGCCGACACCACCGAGGCCCTGGCCGTGCTGGAGCGGGCGATGGCGCGGTCGGACGAGCCGCATCCCGGGCTCTTGCACATGTATCTCCACACGATGGAGATGTCGCCGCATCCCGAGCGGGCGCAGTCGGCGGCCGACCAGCTCCGCGACCTGGTGCCTGACGCGGGGCACCTGCGCCACATGCCGACGCACATCGACGTGCTCTGCGGCCGCTATGGCGATGTGATCACGAGTAACGAGACGGCAATCGAGGCCGACCGCAAGTTCCTGCAGCGGGAGGGCCCGCTCAACTTCTACACGCTGTATCGCTGCCACAACTACCACTTCAAGATCTACGGCGCGATGTTCCAGGGGCGCCTGGAGCCGGCGCTGGAGGCGGCCGCCGAGATGGCCGCAACGCTGAGTCCCGATGTGCTGCGGATCGAGGTGCCGCCGATGGCCGACTGGGCCGAGGCGTTCGTGCCGATGCGCCAGCACGTCTTCATCCGCTTCGGCTTGTGGCAGCAGCTGATCGACGACCCGTTGCCGGACGATCCGGTGCTCTACGCCTCCACGACGACGCTCATGCACTACGCCAAGGGCGTCGCGCATGCGGCCAGCGGGGACGTCGAGTCGGCCGACCGCGAGCGCGAGCTGTTCGCGCAGGCGTACCAGCGACTGCCCGAGAGCCGCTATCTGTTCAACAACTCGAGCCGGGACATCATGGGCGTGGCCGAACGGATGCTGGACGGCGAGATCGAGTACCGCCGCGGTAACCACGGCGAGGCGTTCGATCACCTGCGCGAGGCGGTCGAGCGCGACGACAATCTGCTCTACGACGAGCCCTGGGGCTGGATGCAGCCGGCCCGCCACGCGCTCGGCGCGCTCCTGCTCGAGCAGGGCGAGATCGACGAGGCCGCGGCCGTGTACCGCGCCGACCTCGGTCTTGACGGCACGCTGCGGCGACCCTGCCAGCACCCCAACAACGTCTGGAGCCTGCACGGCTACCACGAGTGCCTGCACCGCCTTGGCCGCTGCGACGAGGCCGAAGCGATACGGCCGCAGCTTGATGCAGCGGTGGCCCAGGCGAGCGTACCGATCACCGCCTCCTGCTTCTGCCGCGTTGCCTGACCAGCGCTGCTGTAGGCCCTTACCGCCCAGACGATCCCAACGGCCCATGACGCTGTGGCGGCGGTGCCTGGGCGATCCAACCTTCGGTCGGTCAGCTGCCGATTACGTCGATGAGCTTGACGGCGTCCGCTTCGTTGAGCTTGGCGTCGGCATCGTTGTAGCACTGGCCGTGGCCAACCGTATGGCCCCTGCGGGGGTGCCGGTTGCTCCCGGTATGGTGGTCGCCGCGCCCGGCTTCAGCGACATCGCCACGGTCGCGCAGATGACGCGCTTGATCGCGGACGGGCACACTGCCGACGCTTTGGATGCACCACGTCCACGCGAGATGGGCGAGATCGAACGTCCAGACACCTGGGCGGCACCATCCCAGTCGATGAACGCCACGGGCATCCCGTCTTGGAAGACGGTGTTGTTCGACCGCTTCGCGGTCGAACAGGAGAACGCGTCGCATCATATGGCTACGACGCTACGGACGAAGGGGTTGCCCGTCTGCCACCCCGAGAAGGGGGGTGGCAGACGGGCGAGGGTACTAGGTTAGGTCAGGGCTACTCACTGATCGCTGCGCATTGACCGGTCGCCTCGCCACCGACGTGATTCACTTCGCCGGGGATGAAGCCGGGGGACACGCCTGGGCGAAGTGCCCGGCAGTTGAGGTCGTGCCCGACCGTGTTCTCCACGACCGCGACCGTTCGGCCCGGGTCGCCCGGGTCAGTGACGGTAATGTGCTTGAGCGTCGCGTTGCCACTGATCGTGTTGAACTGGACGCCGAGCCAGTCGGCCGTAACCCACTTGATCGTGACGTTCCCCCCGACGGCGTTCCCCTTGATGGACCAGGGGATATCGCCTCCGCCTCCGACCAGCTTGATGTTCCCGCCGATCGTCAATTTGCGCAGCAGAACGGTGTTCGCGTCCTTAGCGACGACGCTCCCGCCGACGGTGATTGTGGTGTGCCCCTTCGGGTGGACGGCGCACGGCACGCCCGCCTGCGTGCCGATCGCGGTGGCCGGCTGGCAGCCCATACCGAGCAACGAGCCCGAGCCCGCGGTGACGTTGTGGGCCACCGTGATCGTCGAAGGAGCACTTTGCGCGTCGAGCACGGCCCCGGCAGCGACGTGGATGCTGCCCGAGACGTTTATCACGGCGTAGGGCGAGATGTTGCACACACCCTTGACCGTGATACTGGAATAGTTGCCAGAGCCGATGTGGGTGAAGCGCCCGGCGGCGAGGTTACCGCCCCTGCAGACATACTCGGTGCCCGGAGTTGCGCTAGCACTACCGACCATACCCGCGGCAGCCGCCGCCCCTAGCGACGTCAGCAACGCGGCCGCGCCGAACAGGATACGAAACTTCACAGTGACCCCCTCCTAGTGGTTGCCGTGCACACGTCGAGTCGCCACAGCGAGGTCTCGCCGACACGGAGCCCACGGATTCTCCTCCCGCGCGGTAAAAAGTCAAGGGCGCGCCACCGAGCTTCGGCGCAGCCTCAAGGTGCTACGGGGCGGGGGCGTCGGCAGCGGGCCAGACGAACGGCACGATGCCCGGTGGATCGGCTCTGAGCGAGTCAAGGTTCCGGTCGGTGAAGCCGCCTCCACTGGATGAATCGCTTGCCCATGTGCCGTCAGCGTCTCGTTGGCAGAGGTTCTCATCGAGGTAGTAGCCGCTGCCGGTGACCTCGACGGCTAACAGAACCCAAGCCATGCGTCCGTCGCTGCTGCGCTTGGTCACGACGACGTGCGTCAGGCCGGGCGGCATTGAGTCGAGCGCAGCCTCCTCCGGCGTTGGAAATCCATCCATACGGACACTGTCGCAGACCGGATCGGTTCGCGGCTGCCCCCGGCATCGGCGCAGACCTCAAGGTGCTACTGGGCGGGGTGATGGCTGGTCTAGCACCACGGCTGATCTTGCGTACTCTGAGACTGTGATCGTCACCGCTCGGAACTGGCCCCGCATGAGAGCGTTGCTGCCGCTGCTTCTCGTGTCCTCCATTAGCCCTGCCTGCGCGATGCTTGAGGACGCTCAAGCGCAGCAGCCGACAAGGAAGCAGTGCCTGGCGGCTTGGAATAGCGCCGGGAACGCCGTGATCCGGGCACAAGTTGGCAGCCGTTGGCATCGTGGCTACCTCACGAGCTTTGCCTCCGATGCAAGTTCGACCACGGAAGCCTGGTGCGAACTGCACCTCCGACAGCCGAACGACCGCGTCCTCATCTACCAAGTAGACCTACGACGTGACGGCGACCCGGAGTCGGCGGGGACGTGGGGTTCGTGGACTGACCGTGGCAAGGTGAAGCGGTCGAACGTCCGCATCGCCACGGACGGGACTTTACGGCGCGGCTGAGCTTCCGGCGCAGACCTCAAGGTGCTACTCGGGCTGCATGTGGCAGAGTGGTCGTCGTGGCCGACCTGCCGGTAAGGGGCGACTCCGGAGCCGCAATGCCCGCTCAAGCGGGGGTCGAAGGCTGAAGGCAGATAGTAGACCCGCGTTGCCCGCCACATACCGCTACCACGCTACACGGGTGGCACTCATGTGGGGGTTGCTCTGGAGACGCTCTCAGTCGTCGATGCGTTCCCCAGGTCGGCTGCATGGCCACGCCACCGATCGAGGTAGCTGATCAACTCTCGTGCACTCATCCCTCCGTAAAGCGAGGGAAGCGTCCCGTCTGGCGTGTCCCGAACCAATGCCTGATCGAAGAATCGACGGAACCGCGAGACCAAGGGCGGAGCGCCGGGCCGAAGGTGGATTCCAACCAGCGACTGGCCGTAGAAGTGCAGTTCGGAAAACCGAGTCACGTCCTCCCAGACGACAACGAGCGGCTGGTGCCGCGGGAACCCTGTGGTCGCCATGAACCCACGGTTGTCGAGCAAGAGTGCGCGTCCGCCACGTACGAGTATCGATCCGAGCATCAGCGCACCTGCCCCGAAGCCCAGCATTGCTCCCCAAGACACCACCGACCCATCACCAGTGGCGATCATCGCACCGCCTGCCGCAGCAAGAATCGCCATGGCTCCCGTGAGCAAACCCAGGCGCACACGGCTCTCCCGCAAAGTCACCGGCGTCCCGACGGGCGGAGCGGTGCGGCGGCGTCTGAGTCGCATATTGCCAGTATCTACGAAGAAGACGCGGGCGCCAGCACCACATCGCACACCGATACGCCGATACTCCTGCTCGGCAGCGAGGGCAGCACTAAGGGGGCAACTCTCAGGTGTGCCTCCGGGTATTTGATGGGGTTCCCCCGTCACTACCCGGAGGGCGCGGGCTATTAGACGCGGGCCGCGTTTGAAGAGGCAGCCAATAGTTTCGTGGCCGTCGACCTCGTTGCCGTTGACCTCGACCTCACGCCGCGCATCAGCCGCACCCGGAGTTGTCGCCGCAGTCGCGGCAGGTGTAGCACGCGCCGGTGCGAACCTTTCGTCCGCCGCACTTCGCGCACTCGACCGCGTCTTCCCAGGCGTTGAAGAGCGCCGTCTGACCGGCCGACGGTGATGCCTCGGCCGCCGGCAGTCCGCCCTCGGCCTGAGCGTCGTACGCCGCCGCCATCTTGTCGCGCACGACCTGGCTCATGATGCCGAGGTCCGCCTGCGAGTCGGCGTCCAGGAAGCGCTTGCCCATCCAGCGGAAGATGTAGTCCGGGATCGACTTGGCCACGCGGATATCCGGGTCGTTCGTCAGGCCGCTCGGCTCGAATCGCATGTGCGCGAACTTCGAGACGAACACCTCCAGCGGCACCCCGTACTGGATGCCGACGGAGACGGCGATCATGAACGCGTTCATGAGGCCGGCCAGGGTCGTGCCCTCCTTTGCGATGTCGACGAAGATGTCGCCCGGGTCGCCCTCGGGGAACAGGCCGACGTGGATGTAGCCCTCATACTCGCCGACCTTGAACTTGCGCCCGATCTCGGTGCGGTCGATCGGCATCACGCGCCGCTGCGGCTTTGCGATCAGCTCCGGGGCGTCGCTCTTGCTCGAGAGCGGCTGGGCCACCTTGCAGCCGTCGCGGTAGATCGCGATCGCCTTGACGCCCAGCTTCCACGCGTCCAGGTAGAGCCCCGCCACGTCGTCGACGGTCACGTCGGTCGGGAGGTTGACGGTCTTCGAGATCGCGCCGGAGATGAACGGCTGCACCGCGGCCATCATCTTCACGTGGCCCATGTGGTGGATCGCCCGGTCGCCGACCGCCACGTCGAACACCGCCAGGTGCTCACCCTTGAACGCCGGCGCACCGACCACGGTGTTGTGCTCGTTCACGTGGGCGACGATCTGGTCGATCTCGTGCGGCGCATAGCCCAGCTTGGACAGCGCCGTCGGCACGGTCTGGTTGACGATGGTGATGTCGCCGCCGCCGACCAGCTTCTTCGACTTGACCAGCGAGAAGTCAGGCTCGACGCCGGTCGTGTCGCAGTCCATCATGAAGCTGATCGTCCCGGTCGGGGCCAGCACCGTCGCCTGTGCGTTGCGGTACCCGTTCGCGTCGCCCACGGCGAGCGCCTCGTCCCATGCCCGCCGAGCCGCGAGCATCATCTCGTCCGGCACGATGCCGGCGTCGATGTTCGCCACCGCCGCGCGGTGCTTGCGGATGACACGCAGCATCGCGTCGGCGTTCTTCGGATACTCCTCGAACGGTCCGATGCGGCCGGCCATCTCGGCCGACTTGCGGTACGCCCGGCCCGTCATGATCGCCGTGATGGCGGCCGCGTACGCGCGGCCCTCGTCGGAGTCGTATGGCAGTCCCCGGGCCATCAGCAGCGCACCGAGGTTCGCATAGCCGAGCCCCAGCTGGCGCATCGCCTTGGCGTTGCGCGTGATCTCCTCGGTCGGGTAGCTGGAGTTCGAGACCAGGATCTCCTGGGCCATGAAGATGATGTCCACCGCCCGCTCGAACTTCTCGACCTGGAACTCGAGCGTCTCGGGGTCGCGGAACTTCATCAGGTTCAGGCTGGCCAGGTTGCAGGCGGAGTTGTCGACGTGCAGGTACTCCGAGCAGGGGTTGCTGGCGTTGATGCGACCGCTCGCCGGGCAGGTGTGCCAGTCGTTCATCGTCGTGTCGTAGTGCATGCCGGGGTCGGCGCACTTCCACGCCGCCTCGGCGATCTGGTGCATCAGGTCACGGGCGCGCACGGTGCTGACCACCGACCCGTCGGTGCGCGCCGTCAGGTTCCACTCCTCGTCGTCGATCACCGCGCGCATGAACTCGTCGGTGACGCGGACGGAGTTGTTCGCGTTCTGGTACTGGATCGACGCCCAGTCCGGCGAGTCGAGGCTCATGTCATAGCCGGCCGCCTGCAGCACGCGGGCCTTCTCCTCCTCGTGCTGCTTGCACCAGATGAACTCCTCGATGTCGGGATGGTCGACGTTGAGGACGACCATCTTGGCCGCCCGCCGCGTCTTGCCACCCGACTTGATCGTGCCGGCGGAGGCGTCGGCGCCGCGCATGAAGGACACGGGCCCGGACGCGTAGCCGCCCTTCGAGAGCTGTTCCTTCGAGGAGCGCAGCTTCGACAGGTTGATGCCGGACCCGGAACCGCCGCGGAAGACGCGTCCCTCCTTGGTGATCCAGTCCAGGATCGAGTCCATCGAGTCCTCGACCGAGAGGATGAAGCAGTTGTGGACGGCGACGTTGTTCGTCAGGTACTCACCGGACTCCGTCTGGATGTCGTACACGTCCTCGATCCCGACCGGCTCGATGGAAACGATCTCCTCCTCGCGTAGGTCGCCGCAGTTCTTCAGGCCCCGAAGAGCGAGGGACTCGATCAGCTTCGCCTGCTTGTCGCGCCCCACGAATCCGACATGCTGGGCGAACCGGGCGCGTTCCGAGCCGATGGCGATCGAAACGACGTGGAGATCGTGCCGGTCGTCGCGGGCCTCATGGTTGCGCAGACGTCGTGCGTAGATGCCGATGCTTCCCAGCAGCAGCTGCACGTCTTCCGCCCACTTCTCGCCGATCACGGCGAACTCCACACGCGCGTTCTCGTAGCCGCGGTCGCGTCGCAGCGAGACGTATCCGTCCGCCTGGAAGATGCTCGCGAGATACGCGCCCACCTCCTCGACCGTGGAGGTCCACAGGACGTCCGGAACACGGATGTCGGTACCTTTGGCCATGAGGCCCCAGCGCTCGATGAACGGGCGCAGGTGCTCGCCGTAGAGCCGGATCCGCTTGCAGGTCAGGGCCTCCGACTCGGTCTCGACAGCCCGAACGTGGCGATGCGCGTCGGGGAACACGACATCGAGGTGATCGCTCACCCAGCGGTACTCGTCCTCGTTCGCCGTCATGAACTCGACCGTCAGTGAGCGGTTGGTTCCCTCGTACTGCCCCACGAATCCGTCCGCCTGCAACCATCCGGCCAGGGCAGCCTCGGAGACCGCCGTGCGATCGCCGTCCTCGTCCACCAGCCCACCGGCGCCGACGAGCGCCTTCTGGGCGACGCGGGCCGTGTGCGGGTGAAGGTGCAGCCGCATGCCGGCAACGAGCTGATCCACCCGGAGCCATGCCGGAGTCGTGCGGCGCTCGGCGACCGCCTTGACGACGTGATCCGGCGTCGCCTCGATGTAGGCACCGTTTCGGAGCGTCACGCGCCAGACGGGCTTCTTGCCGTTGGCCTTGACCGCGACGACGCGCGTCGACCCGTGCGCGTCGTACACCTCACGGCCGACCTGGTTGCCGTCCACCAGTTCGCCGATCGGGACCATGCCATCCGGCGTCGACACGAGCGCACGGTACGGCTGGCATGCCGAGCACTGCGGGTTCTCCTCGAAGCCGACGTTGAACCAGACCGGCGAGTTGAACGCGACCATCTGGTGAAGCAGCAGGTGCGTCAGCTCGGCGTGGAAGGCGTCCGCCTCGGACTGGTCGACGAAGTAGCTGTCCTTGACTCCCCAGGCGGTGATCGTATCGGCGACGCGGCCGATCATCTGGCGGACCGACCGCTCGCGGTCGGCGGTGTTCAGCTTCCCGCGGAAATACTTCTGGGCGACGATGTTGGTCGCCGTCTGCGACCAGAACGAGGGAAACTCGACGTCCTTCTGCTCGAACGAGGGGCCGTCCTTGCCGGGGATGAGGGCGGTGCGGGTCTCCCACTCCACCGCATCGAACGGGTCCACGCCTTCCTGCGTGAAGTACCGGTCGACCCCGATCGAGACGTCTTCTCTGCCCTCCAGGACGCGGGTTTCAGCCTGGTTCTCTGTCGTCGCCATTCCTTGCTCCTTCGTCCGTCGTCCTCGTGGGTATTCTACCCGATCACCGAACGTGCGTTCGCCTGCGCGTCCTCCAACCGGTCGAGCTCTCGCTCGAACTCCTCAACGTCCTGGAAATCGCGGTAGACCGACGCGAACCGGACGTATGCGACCGGGTCGAGGTCGCGCAGCACCGCCAGCGCCTCGTCTCCGATCCTGGGCGACTCGACCTCCTCGCGGATGCCGTTTCGCAGCCGTGCCTCGATCGTCGCGACGGCCCGCTCGACCTGCTCCAGCGAGACCGGACGCTTGGTGCATGCGCGCACGAGGCCGGCCATCAGCTTGCTGCGATCGAACGGCTGCCGCGACCCGTCGCGCTTGACCACGAACAGCGGCGTCTCCTCGATCCGCTCGAACGTGGTGAAGCGCTGCTCGCACAGCAGGCACTCGCGGCGGCGGCGGATGGCGCCCTTCCCGGCCACCCGCGAATCGACCACCTTCGTCTCGCCGTGCTCGCAGTACGGACAGATCACGTTTCCCCAGATGTTGTGGTGTGGAACCGACCTCACCCACCACATGTTGTGGCGGGACGGGTATTGTGCCCACCGCCTCGGACGGACTCCGATCCGGCTCAACCAGGCGGCTGCTATGCCGCGAGCAGCCGGCTCACCGTGACCGCCCGGTAGCCGCGGGCGAGCAGCTCCGGCAGCACGATGGCGACCGCCTCGACGGTGGGCGTGCGGTCCGCCTCGGTCGAGGTGTGGCGCGGCCAGCAGTCATGCAGGTCGACGATCGCGCCGGGTGCAAGCCCGTCCAGGACCGCGTCGGCGATCGCCCGGGGATCGCGCTCCAGCCAGTCCGACGGATCGACCGACCACAGCACCGTGGTGGGCAGCATCCGCGCCTCGGCGATGCGGCTGCAGCGCAGCGCGTCCTCGCCGTAGGGCGGCCGAAACAGCGTCGGCGCATGACCGAGCAGCCGCTGGCAGCGGGCGATGTCATGGGCCAGCTCGTCGTCCGTGCAGTCCATCGCGTGGGGGTGGCTGAACGTGTGGTTGCCGATCTCGTGGCCTTCGGCGATGGTGCGCCCGAGGATGTCCTCGCGGCCCTCGACCGACTCGCCGAGCACGAAGAACGTCCCGTGCCCGCCGTGCTCGCGGAACAGGTCGAGGATCCCGGGGGTCTGCGGGCCCGGCCCGTCGTCGAACGTCAGCGCGACCAGCGCCTCGGTGGTCGTGACGCTCGAGACGACGCTCACGGGTGCAGCGCGCGAAGCGTCTCGGCCAGGCCGTCGGCGAGCGAGACGGACGGTTGCCACCCCAGTTCGCCGCGGGCGAGCGAGCAGTCCAGGCAGCTGCGGTCGAGCTCCCCCAGCCGGGCGGGGCGGTGCTCGGGGGTGGCCGACGTGCCGGCGACGCGCTGCGACTCGACCAGGAGGTCGACGACGGACGTCTCGGTCTCGGTGCCGATGTTGAAGGCCGCGTGGCTCCCCTCGTAGGCGAGGGCCGCGAGGTTCGCGGCCACGACGTCGCCGACGTAGACGTAGTCGCGCGTCTGGCGCCCGTTCCCGAAGATCAGCGGTGTGTCGCCGGCCGTGAGGCGCCCGAAGAAGATGGCGACGACGCCAGCCTCGCCGTGCGGGTCCTGCCGTGGGCCGTACACGTTGCCGTAGCGCAGGATCACGTGGCGGGTGCCGTAGAGGCGGTTGAACAGCCCGATGTAGTGCTCTGCGCAGAGCTTGGAGGTGCCGTAGGGCGCCATCGGGGCGACCGGCGTCGACTCCGGCGAGGGGATCCGGTCGGCCTCGCCGTAGAGCGCGCCCCCGGTCGACGAGAAGATCACCCGCGCGTCGCTGCTGCGGGCGGCCTCGAGCACCTCGACCGTCCCCCGGACGTTGACGTCGGCGTCGAAGCCGGGGTCGTCCACCGACCTGCGGACGTCGGCCTGCGCGGCGAGGTGGAACACCGCCGCCGGCCGCACCTCGTCGAACAGCCCTCGGATGCCGTCTCGGTCGCGGATGTCGAGCTCGTGGAACTCGGCAGCGTCCGGCACCCGTTCGCGCTTGCCGGTGGCGAGGTTGTCAACAACGACAACGCGATCGCCGCGCGCGGCCAGCGCATCGGCGACGTGCGATCCGATGAAGCCGGCACCGCCCGTGACGATCGCGTCCATGGCGGCGGAGGATAGTGGGTTGCAGTCGAGCGGGTGTTAGGCCGCTGCCGACGCCGAGTCGGCCCGCACGACCTCGACCGACTTGTCGTCGGTGAGCACGAGCCGCCCGACGAAGCTGCCCTGCCGGTCCCGGAACTCCAGCGGCCCGGTGCTGCCCTGCTCGATCACCAGCTTCGCCTCCTCGGGCGTGATCTCGCGACCCTTGGTCGACTTCCAGATGACGAACCCGCAGCCCGGGTTCTTGCGGCTCTTCCATGACGAGCAGCCGTAGGCGCGGCTGTTCCCGCGGATCTCGCCGCCGCAGCGCGGGCACGTCGCGATCGTCTCGCGCACGACCTTGACGGCCGAGCGCACGAGCTGTGCGCCGTCCAGCCCCACGATCTGCGGAACGTTGCCCTCGGCCATCACCAGCTTGGCCGGCTGGGGGCCGTCGAGCAGCGTGGCCTCGCCGTGCTCGAGCAGCGCCCGCACGTCGGCCTCGCCGACCGTGAAGCCCTTCTGGGACTTCCAGATGGTGAATCCGCAGCCGGGCTCCTCCTTGCTCTTCCACGAGCTGCAGCCGAACGCCCGCCGGTTCTCCTTGATCTCGCCGTCGCCGTTGGGGCAAGGTCCCAGCGCTCCCGTCAGCGGCTGTCCCTGCTCGTCCACGATCGCCGGCGTGTTGCCCTCCGCGATCACCAGCCGGGCGGGCACGGCCGCTTCGAGCGGTGCCGCGCCCTCGGCCAGCAGCCGCCGGACGTCATCGGCCGTGATCGTGAAGCTGCCCTGGGTCTTCCAGATCGTGAACCCGCAGCCCGGCTCCTTCTTGCTCTTGTAGGAGGTGCAGCCGAACGCGGCCCGGTTCTCTCGGATGTCCCCGTCGCCGTTCGGGCACGCCCCGAGCGCAAGCGTCTCGGCGATCGGCTTGCCGTCGGCGTCGACGATCTCGGGAACGTTCCCCTCGGCCAGCAGGAGCTTCGCCGGCACCGGGCCCTCGAGCTCGGACTCGCCCTTCTCGAGCAGCTCGCGCACCTGGTCGCGGCCGACCACGAAGCCCGCCTGCGTCTTCCAGATCGTGAAGCCGCATCCCGGCTCCTTCTTGCTCTGGTAGGACGAGCAGCCGAACGCGGAACGGTTCTCGAGGATGTCGCCGTCGCCGTTGGGGCAGGCGCCCAGCGACTCGGTCCGGATGCTGCGGAAGTACTCGACGAGCTGCTCGGTGAAGCGGGCGATATCGGCCATGAAGCCGGCGCGGTCGGACACCCCGTGCTCGACCTCGGTCAGCCGCTTCTCCCACGTGCCGGTCAGCTCGGCCGATGTCAGGGCATGCGTGCCGAGCAGCTCGATCGTGTCGCGCCCCTTGGCCGTGGCCACCAGCGCCTTGCCGTCGCGGACGATGTAGCCGACGTTGATCAGCCGCTCGATCGTCTCGGCACGGGTTGCCGGCGTGCCCAGGCCGCTCTCCTTCATGGCGTCGCGCAGCTCCTCGTCGTCGATCGTGCGGCCGGCCGTCTCCATCGCGCCGAGCAGCGAGGCCTCCGTGTAGCGACCCGGCGGCTTGGTCTGCTTCTCGAGCACCTCGGCCTCGGTGCACCGGCCGTCCTCTCCCTCGTCGATCCGCGGCAGCGCCTGTTCCGGTTCCTCGTCGCCGCTCTTCTCCGGCTCGAGCGGCTCGTCGCCGAAGGCGGGGCCGCGCCAGCCGGCTTCGAGCAGCCGCTTGCCCTTGGTGCGGAAGCGCTCCCCGGCGGCCTCGGTCACCACGTCGGTGTCCTCGAACCGGGCGTCCGGGTGGAAGACGGCGAGGAACCTGCGGCAGACCATGTCGTACACGCGCCGGTCGTCGTTGGACAGCTCGCCGCGGGGCAGGTCGCCGGTCGGGATGATCGCGTGGTGGTCGTCCACCTTGCCGTCGTTGATGACGCGTGCCAGCGGCAGGACGTCGAGCGAGCTCACGTACTCGGCGTGCGGCCGGTAGGCGGGGATGCCTCCGAGCGACCGGGCGATCGGCTTCAGCGTTGGGATCTGGTCGCCTGGCAGGAACTGCGACCGCGTGCGCGGATACGTGATGACCGCTCCGTTGGACGAGCCCTCGTAGAGCCGCTGGGCGGCGGCGAGCGTCCGCTGCGCCGACATGCCGTAACGGCTGTTCGCCTCGCGCTGCAGGCTGGTCAGGTCATAGAGCAGGGGAGCGCGCTGCCGCCGCTCCGTGCGCTTGACGGTGAGCACCTTCGCGTCCGAGTCGGCAGCGGCCACGGCGATCGCCTCGGCGCGCTCCTGGTCGGGTGTGCGGTCGTCTCGCCCCTCGAACCAGCGCCCCTTGTAACGGCGCTCCTCGTCGAGGTTGAACGTCGCGTCCACCTGGAAGTACGTCTCGGGGACGAACGCGTCGATCTCGAGGTCGCGGCGGACGATCAGGGCGAGCGTCGGCGTCTGCACGCGGCCGAGCGAGACGACGCCGTCCAGGCGGCCCACCTTCGTGGCGGCGCGAGTGCCGTTCATGCCGACCAGCCAGTCCGCCTCGCCGCGGCTGCGCGCCGCCTCGCCGAGCGGCACCATCTCGGCGCCGTCGCGCAGGTGGTCGAAGGCGTCGCGGATCGCGTCCTTCGTCATCGACGACACCCAGAGACGGCGCACCGGCTTGTCGGAGCCGAGGTACGAATAGATGTAGTCGAAGATCAGCTCGCCCTCGCGGCCGGCGTCACAGCCGTTGACGATCAGGTCGACGTCCCGTCGCTTGAACAGCTTGCGCAGGACGTCGAGCTGCTTCGCTCCTCGACCCTCGATCGGCTTCAGCTCGAACCGCTCGGGGATGATCGGCAGCCGGTTCAGCGACCAGAGCCGGTACTTGCTGTCGTAGTCCTCCGGTTCAGCCAGTTCGACAAGGTGGCCGACGGCCCAGGACACGACGAAGTCGTCCGACTCGAGATAGTCCGACTGGTTCTTGAACGAGCCGCCGAGCGCCTTGGCGTAGTCCTTGCCGACGGACGGCTTCTCTGCGATGACGAGCGTTTTTCCCATTCAG